>NZ_DASTAT010000060.1 GCF_035712445.1 Oligoflexus sp.
GAGGAATCGGGGCCGGGCTCGCACTTTCTATCGGCTGTATGCCAGGATTGGGAAGACGCCGCGCGCTCTGTACCTGCCGATCGGCTGGTGATTTTGCGAGTGGGCGTCGTGGTCGGGCCGAACGGAGGCGTGATGGAAAAATTGCGTCCTCTCTTTGCCGCCGGACTCGGAGGGCGTTTAGGAGACGGCCGTCAGTACATGAGCTGGATTCATCGCGACGATCTTGTCACGATGTATAGCGAGGCTCTGAAGGACAAAAGCTGGACGGGAATCTATAACGCGGTCAGTCCTGAGCCTGTCACCAATCGCGTTTTCACCAAAACTCTCGGCAAGGTCCTGCACCGGCCGGCCGTGTTTAACGCTCCTGCATTCGCCATGCGCGCGGCCATGGGTGAGATGAGCGACATGGTGCTGAAAAGTCAAAAGGTCCTTCCGAAACGTCTCTTGGAACGAAGCTTCCGTTTTCGATTTCCGACGCTGCATGGCGCGTTGGAAGACGCGGGAACCTATCATCGTCTGGAAACCGAGCAGTTCCTTGCCCGGCCCCTTTCCGATGTTTTCCAGTTCTTCTGCGATCCTCACAATCTGGAGCGCATTACGCCGAAGTCTTTGAATTTCAAGATCGAGACGATCAGCAGTCCGGCCATCAGCGCTGGAACCACGATCACCTATCGTTTGCGCCTTCACGGTGTGCCCTTCCGTTGGAAGACTCTGATCAAGGAATGGGAGCCCGGACGCTATTTCATTGATACTCAGGAAAAGGGGCCCTATGCGGTCTGGCATCATACTCATCGCTTTCATGAAGTTCCTGGCGGAACCCTCATGACGGACGAAGTGAAGTACCAGGTGCCCCTGGGATGGCTCGGAGAAAGCACGGCGCTGCCTTTCGTTCGTAGTGAAGTTCGGAAGATTTTTCAGCACCGTCGGACGGTTATCGATCAAATCTTTCCCCGCGGCGCATCGCGAAAAGCGGTTTAATTTTAAAACGTAAGTTTCTGTTTCCTGTGTAATTTAGATGGGTTAATGGCAAATCAGGCAGTTCTGCTCATCATCGAGCTTAACTGCCTTTGTCTTTTTCACGATAGACCAAAGGTCTCGAGCTTTTGCATATGGATGTATATGAAAAATCTCTCTCTTCGGATCTGGGTCATTGGCGGTGTGTTGGCGACGATCGTTTCCTCGGTTGCGCTGGGGACCTGGCTGTTTTTGAGCAGTCAGCAGAAAAAATTGCTGCAGGAAGTGCACGAGACGCATGGACGCGTGACGCGAGTCCTGGCCCTTGGCGTGCAGAAGGCCGTCTGGGATCTTTCGCCCGAAAGCGCTGCGCCTTTGGGCAAATCGGTGATGGATGATCCGCGCATCGTAAGCGTGAAGATCTTTGACGCGAACAACGAAGTCTTCTGGGAAGACAAGGATGAGAAACGTCGCATCGGAACGGTGGTGACCCAGGAAGTCCCGATCAAGGCGGAAGAGCAGGTCTTGGGGAAAGTCGTCGTGGAATTCAGCATGGCCCAGGCCGCGGCTGAAATCCGTTCGCGCATGGTGGATTTCATCGGCCTCGCCGTCGCAGAAATCATAGGCTGCGTTTTGGTGCTTGCTGTCTTGCTGCATTTCCGGGTGCTTTCGCGGATCGATCGTTTGAAAGCGGAAGCCCACGAGATCGCCGAAAAACGCCTGACCAAACCCTTCGTATGGAATGAGAAAGACGAGATCGGGAGCCTTGGGCAATCTTTGGAGATCACGCGCCAGTCTTTGGCTCAGCTTTTTGCAGAACTGGAACAGAAGAATAAATCCCTGACAGTCATGAACGATCAGCTGGAGGTCAAAGTTCAGGAACGGACGGCGACGATCAAGATGATCCTGGATCATGTGAAAACAGGCTTCCTTTTGATCGACAGAAATTTCACGATCCTCGAAGGCTATACGCGAAGCTGCGAGGTCCTCCTGAATTCGAGTCAGATCCAGGCGAAAAAGCTCAGCCTGGCCCTGAATCTTCATGGCGAAGTCGAGAAGCACTTTCAACTGGCTCTTCTGCAAGTTTTCGAAGACGAGATGCCGGAATCCGTCTCCCTCGGCCAGATCCCCAAGACTTTCGTGATCGGTGATCGGACCATATCCCTGGAAGGCAGCACGATCCGTGATGCCAGCGGGCACATTAGCAAAATTCTTTTCACCATCGTGGATGTGACTCTGCTGAAGAGCATCGAGCTGGAGAACCAGATCAACCGTTCGATCGTCAACATCATGCAGAATATGAATTCCTTCCGCGACTTCATCCAGGATTCGCGCGATCGCTTGAAAAACTGCTATACCGCCATCGAAACCGGCAACATGGTCGTTCTGCGCCGCGATCTGCACACCCTGAAGGGGAATTCAGCCGCCTTTGGCATCCGGCAGGTGGCGGACCTTATTCATTCCACCGAAGACAAGGAAAATATCGTTCCTGAGTATCTGACAGGGATTGAAGAGAGCCTTCGGGAATTCCTGGATAAGCATTATTCCCTTTTGAAACTGAAATTCGATACTGAAAACCGCCGCCTGATTTCCATTGATGAACACGTCCTCGACGAGATCGAGCGCGACATTTCCCAGCTGGATAATGGAAGCGAGCTGAAGGATCATGTCAACCAATGGCTGTCTGAGATGCGGAAGGATACCGTGGAAAGCATGCTGGGTCCGATCAGCAGCTATGTCCAGAAACTGGCGTCGCAGCGTGGCATTGATTTGGACTTTATCATTGAAGGCGGTGACATCCGCATGGGCCGTGATGAGGCCGCGGACATCTTCCAAAACCTCGTGCACCTTTTCCGCAATGCTGTGGATCATGGTCTGGAGCCTTCGTTCGAACGTGGCAATAAACCCGAGCGGGCTCGTCTCATGCTGAAAATCACGGCCGAGGATCAGAACTATCTGATCCGCGTGGAAGATGATGGACGCGGGATTGATGCGCAAAGGGTGCTGAAGAAAGCCCTGGATATGGGTATTTTGAGCGCTGAAGCTGCCTCGCGAATGAAGCGCGAGGACATTCTGCAGCTCATCTTCAACGACGGTCTCAGCACGGCTGAAACCATCACCGATATCTCGGGCCGTGGCGTGGGTATGAAGGCTGTCAAGGACGCTATTGAATCGGCCGGCGGTCAGATTCATATTCAAAGCCAGGTCGGTGTGGGTACTCAATTCCTGCTGCGCGTGCCCATGCATAAGTCCCTCAGAGGACAGCGCAGCGCCGCCTAAAAGCCACAGACTTCGTAGTTCCTTTCATAAAAACTCCAATATGCCGAAAGACGGGGCTTTTCAAGCCCCAAGCCTTGCACTAGATTCGTGATGGTACGACATGAGTCAAGTGATAAGGAGTCTCATTATGAGAATGCTTCTTCTGCTCATTCCCATCGCCATGAGCTGGACAGCCTGTGGCCAAAGGGAAGTGAAAAGCGGAGTGACGGAACCATTCCCCCCGAAATTCAGCGCGATCCGTTCCACGATATTGATGCCGCGCTGCGCCCGCTGTCATTCCCTGGTGGAGTCGCGGAAGCTGCTCCTGGAAAAATGGGTGGTGCCAGGGAGTGCTTTGTCTTCAGACCTTTTCGAAGTGATTGACGGCGGATCCATGCCTCCCTATGGCAATAAACTTTTGGATGAGGAAGTGGAAGCGATACGTCTTTGGATTGATGCAGGAGCGCCCAATGATTAAAATCATGCGATTGCTTATCCTGAGTATCCTCTTTTCCAGCTCCGCCTGGAGCTTTCCAGAAACCGTGCGTCGTGGTTATTTCAGCTGCGCGACCTGCCATGTGAGTGTAACAGGTGGGGGCGTGCTGAATGAGTACGGCCGCCGTCTTGAAGAAGAATTCATGGCCACCTGGGCCCGCGAAGGGGAAGCCGACTTTCTGCATGGCTCGGTGAAACTCCCCGAATCATTGAATGTCGGAGGTGATGTCCGCTTTCTTTCCATCAAGAATGATAATCAGATTACGGAAACTCAGACCGGATTTCCGATGCAGGCCGACATCGAGCTGGCCTGGACGCCTTTGGAAAAGCTGACCATAGTAGGGGCCTTCGGTGCTTACAGCGGTCAAAGTTCCAGTCGCCGGTATTACCTGCGTTATCAGTTCACCGACAACTGGCAGGCTCGGGCTGGACGTTTCTATCCAGCCTTCGGCCTCGCCAACCCGGATCATTCTCTCTTAAGCCGTCGCCTGCTTGGTTTTGATGAACATCAGGAAAATATGAACGTCGAAGCCGCCTATACCAGCGAAACATTCGAAGTCGTGGCCGATGTCATCGCCGGTGGGGAAGAGGAAGGTGATCAGGAACGTGAGCAGGGCTACAGCACCCGGGCATCCACCTTCATCGGCAAGCGCACCAGCCTTGGACTCAGCTACATTCATGGTAAAGGGCCGGTGTGGGAACGTGATGCCTTCGGACCTTTCCTCATGATGGGATTCACGCCGAACAGTTACATTCTCAGCGAGATCTATTACCAAAACAAAAAGCCGGTGGAAAGCGATGACCTGTCCACACCCGAACATGCGGCGCTGATTACGAGCAGCAAAGTCGGCTACGATATTTTCCAGGGCTTTCAGGTTTTCGCGAGCTTTGAATCGGCGGATTCCTCGGGGGACAAAGAGTACGTAAGGCGGCAGAGGGTCTATGGCCCGGGCATTCAGTGGATACCAAGGCCACACTTTGAACTCTATGGTCGTTTGGATCGACGACTGGACGAGAACTATTCGAAGGATTATGGCTACCAGGCTTTGCTGGTGAGCCATTACTGGTTCTAGTCAGCATTTTTGCGTTCTCACTTTCCCTCTTGACAGAAACGCATCATCACAATATGTTACGATGCTGTTTTGGCGTATTCAGGGGGGTGATATGTTCGGTAAGGTTCTTGGCTCATTATGGGTCCTTATCCTTTTGTTTGCCCCGGGTTGCTCGAAACTTGAAAACGGAGTTGACGCAGGGCAGCTCGAATGTGGCGAGGACCTTGGCTCTTCAAAGGTCGTTAAAGCTCTACAACCCAATGGGTCTGAGTTTTCCGACCTTGCGGTTTCGTCGGCCGCGATCATTGATTCGACTGGTGCTCGCCTCCCTTTGCGCACAACATCGAAAAGTTGCGTCATCCTTCCAGAGCAAAAGAAACAAGGTTCTTTCATTCTTATTCAGGTCAATGAATCTCAATCCCAATATTTTTACTTCGGTCCTGCTGATCCTGCAGAGAGTGGCCGTTCGTTCCTTTTGAGAAACGTTGTCCAGCCTCGGTTTGAATGGAGCTGCCCCCTTGCGGCTGGGACGTCTGCACGGTCCCTGACACTGGCATCTGAAATCGATTCGAGTGCGTTAAGTCCCTATGTTCTGCGCTACACGATCACCCAGGGTGATCGTCCCATCTCTGAAAAGTGGCTTATCCAACCCCAGGCGATTGAAGTCGATCTGAAGAAAAATGGAGCGGTTTTTCCCGATGGGCCTTACCAGATTAAGATGGACCTTTTTGATGTGAATCAGAACCAGAACTGGGAGAAAGCTGCGCGAACGCGGTCCTGCGAGATCATCGTGGATAATGAGGCCCCATCGGGCATTCAGCCAAATTTTGGAAGCAGCACCTTTGGCCTTTTGGATCAAACGTTTTTCGAGGTGGAACCCGGTCGAACCGTGTATTTCCCGAACGCTGATGGATTTGTCGGGGATATTTTCTACTGCCTCGTCGGCCTTGCAGATGATGGAACGGATGTTTCGGATAGTTGCGAGAATCCTGAAGGCTTCTCTCGCTTGGCCTCCAATGTGTTCCTGCCAACATCCGGTCTATGGCGCTTTGTGTATTTCGCCCAGGATCAGGCAGGTAATAGGAGTGGTCTGGAGTCCCGCCGCGTTGCAATAGTGGATGGTAAAAATATTGCGAACCTTCTTTTGCGTGTCAAGACGTCGATTCTGCTTCTGGCTAACAGTCCTTTCGATGCTCTTGACTTGGCTATGCAGAACTTTTTCGAGTTCACTGGTCTTAAGACCCTGGTTGAAAAGGCCCGGGTTCGCCGAGATATAGCGGACAGTATTCTCGCCACGGCCTTGCAAAGTGTTCCGCGGAGACGAAGTCTTGATGCGACGGAGTCAGTCGTCGATTTCAAAGTTGATGAACAAAGTGGAGATGTCTTCTACCTTAATGGGGATGGATATCTTAAGAGACTCGACGCCGAGAAGCTCCAATTGGTTTCCGAAAGCAGAATTGAGGGAAATTCTCCCCTTATTGTTCCAAAAATGAAACGGATATATGTATTCGATGATGCAACGCTCACCATTCAAGATTTGAAAGGGAAAGTGATTAACAGTCTTGACCTGGGACGGAGTATGGCTTTTAAGAATTACCAGGTCCTTGGGGATTCATCAGCTATCATGTTTAGTAATGGCGTCGATATCATTATCTTAAGTGATCAAGACCGTTTGCTGCTGAATAAGCTCGTTCCCGAGGCGCTTCAAGATATTTACCTGCTCAAGGGAGTGAGCTATCAGACCTTGACTCGTGACAGTCAAGGCCGGATTGTTGTCGACAAAGGCGAGAATCAACAGATAGTTATCGATGCCAGTACATGTTTTCCAGAAGATAATTTGGCTTCACTCTCTGTGAAGTTTACTCCCAAAGGCAACTATGTGCAGGCGCAATCCATGGGTAGATTCGCTCTCTTTAACCTTAAAGGTGAGCAAATACATTGCTCTTTCGATGATATAGGTTGGATAGATGAGGACGAAAATTTTGCCGTTGTTTTGGACTACGTTGATGAGCGGAACAACGACGGAAGGAAATTCTACTTAACGCTTTATGAATTTCTGAAAGGCGAAGGCGCTTCTGAAAAACTGGAATCTGTCTACTATTCAGATTTGTCTGAGGGCTCTATTAAACGCATTGAATTCCTGACCAAGGAATTCTTTGTGATGGAATACTATAGTGGATTGGTCAAAATAGTTGATTTTGACGGAAATACCGTCTCGCAAGTCTCGAAGCTCGATCTGCATTCGGAACGGTTACAGTACGATCGTGTCAGACGGCGGATCATGGGCACTGTCGGAACGGATTTGATGGAGTGGAGACCCTTTGAACAACCAGTTCAGAGATTTATTAAGTCCTGGCCGGCTCGTCCGAAACGGAACGAATACCGATTCAAATTTGTGGGTTCTTCGGCACTTGTTAAAAATGAAGACAAGATCTATTTTGCTCAAAATATGGACGCGCCTTGGAGCTTTCTGAAAGAATCAAAGTTGGAGTTGCGCCAGGCTGAAAGTAACTCTGTGAGTGGCCGTATTGCATATTCCCTTGGGGACTGGAGTGGAGAAACTCTGGAAATTTTGGACAAGAAAGGCAACGAGCCCGTATTCTCAATGACATTCGAGCAGGCAGAGATTCTGCGTTTGAAGTGGGTGAGTTCGTCAGGCGATCTGCTGATTTTTGATGATTCAAATAAGTTGCACGTTGTCAGCGAGAGTTTATTTTCTTATGAATCGACAGAACTGGATTTTTGCCAGGGCAGCATAACACAGGATATTGGCTTTGACAGGTCAGGGAACATTCTAGCAGTATCGTGTCAAAACGGGGTTCTGAAAATTTTTAAAAATGACGGCAGTGGGTGGTTGTCCGTAGCTGCAAATGAACTGAAAAGTTATGCTGTAGCGATAAAGGTCAGTCCCCAAGGGGATGGCGTGTTCTTCACTGATGAACTTTCAAAGGTTGGTCCAGTGAAATACTGGAATTTCCGAGGTCCAATCCGAAACCTGTCGGATGATTACAATTTTGATTTTGAACTTGTCTCTGTTGCGGCGAGCGGGACCAGTATATTGGGTTTGACCTCATCTGGAATCTGTCAAGCCAAGACGACAAAGACAACCGCCGAATGTCTGGCGCCTCCTGGTTCTTATGTCGGAGGTTTTCAGTATATAGAGGAGCAAGGTATTCTTGTCGTTCACAGGGATGAGCGACTCCTTGATTTATACAGTGATGCTGGAAATTTAATCGCAACGATAAAGCCGCCGCGGCTTGATAATCCCAGGCGTACTTCCTATATCCTTGATTTTGCATGGTTTGAAGAAAAACTCTATGTAGCTGGCTTGGCTGGTATTTTCGCCTATGAGATCGAGCCCGAAAAAATAGTGGCCAAACACTGTCAGATGTCTGGCCTTGACTTCGAGAGCGCTTGTAAAACTGCCGGTTTCAGTTCTCCCAATCGCTGATACCATATTTCGTGAGGAGGGACTTGAGTCGACCGTCTTTCCTCATGGCCACCACGGTATTTGACAGGAGCTTAGCATAGTCTTTTGCCTTCGGTTCCTTAGGGCTTAAGGCGATAGTGACGTCATCAGGATTCAAACAGCCCGCGTTTCTGAAGGTATCTGGTGCCAGTTTATTTACGTGCAGGTGATTTTTCATAACGCTTGTCTCTTCCACGAACGCATCAATTCGCTTCGCATTCAGCTTCTTAACGTTCAGAATCAACGACTGATCACCGGGTACTGCCTGGATGGGACTATTTACATCAAACTCTTTCTTGGCCTCAGTTTTACCTTTGGCCTTGCTTTCCTCTTCCTTGGCCTTGAAATAACTGGACACGTATGTCTCGAATGGTTCTCCATAGGTATAGCCTTCTATGACGCCGACTTTGATCTTTTTGAGGGAATTGGGACCGTCAAACTTCCAGGTAGAAGAAGGTTGGGTGAAAAAGCAATTTTTGGTTTTCCCCAGTGTGGTGGACGTAAATATAAAATCAGGAGCATCCGAGCGAGCAGCTCCCACGATACCGTTTATAAGCCCTTTTCGACCTCTGTCGATGGCAGTGTTCCAGCTAATATTTTTATACTCAACATCCATCTTGATGCTGTCGAAAGCAATCTTCGCGATCTCGATCATATAACCTGGATTGGCATCTGTGTCCTTGCAATTGAAAGGACACCAGACATCAGCCTGCAGTTTCACGACGGGCCGAGTCTGGGCGCCAACCCAGGTAGACGAGCTTAAAAGAATAGCCAGGCCAATGAAAAGCTTCATGTGCGTCCTCATAAAAGATGTAAACTCTGTCGCCCATTATACAGGCAGACGCACACTGGGACCAAGGTATGGATATACTTACGAAATCCGAAACCGGCGTTTCTGCAGAATTCTCTGTAGCTGAATGACCTTAGCCTGCCGCAAAGGGTAGTACAAAACCAGGATGGCACCGGCGATAAAAAAGAGGCCAACGCCCGGCCCGAACAGGATGGCAAGGCCACGCAATGTCTCTGAAGAGGGAGGCGTACCGGGTACAAAGCCGATCGCTTCCAATAGAAATCCAGACAGCCCGATCGCAATCGCTCGCGCGATCTTGGTCCCGAGTTTCCAAAGACCAAAGTAGCTGCCGTAATCCGCGTTGCCCGTCCGCACGGCCCCATAATCCACAGCGTCAGTTACCATAACCTCCAAAAGGAAAACAGAACCGAGAAGAACCCCCCCAATCACGGCCATGACCAGAGGTCCCTGCATCTCGTGAGGCTGCATCAAAGGGTAGGCGATGGAGCCGGATAAACCCATAAGCCCCACACCGCCTGCCAGAAGACGCACTTTTTCAAAGCGTCGGCTCAAAAGATTCCAGCCGATTATGCTTGCGATAATGATCAGCGTGAAAAGCACCAGGACCTGTTCTATCGCTTTCTCGGGAAGCTGCAGATAGAGCCGGTAATAATAGAGCGCAAGACTGGAATTGATGGCCTGGCCAATGGTCGCCAGAATAAAAGCCGTGATCAGTATTAAAAAGGGCCGATTGCGAATCAGCCCCCGCACCATGGCCAGCGGATTATGCTGATGGGGATTCTGCGTGACTTCGATCGCGCGATCGGCCCGCGCACTGGCCACCACGGTCGCCAGCGTGCAGAACACCACAAAGGCACCCAAAACGGCCGCACTTTGCCAATAAGCACCCCATGAATTCCCAAGCCGTGACATGAAAAAACCGGGGACCGCGATTCCCGTGAGCAGACCGATCGTTGTAAAGAAATAACGCCAGGCAAAGATGCGGTTTCGGCTCGCCTCGTCGCGACTGAGATCCCCACCCAAAGCAGCATGCGGGACACCAATCAGCGTCATGGCTGTATTCAGGAGCAAATAAAGCCCGCCGATGGCCAGGACTTGACCCAGGCCCTGCATGGTCTTGAGTTGAGGCAAAAACAGGGCCGCAAGGAGCAAAGGCAGAAGGACGAGGCCCAGGAGGAGGTAAGGGGTGCGGCGGCCCCAGCGGGTCCTGGTGCGATCGGAGAGCCAGCCCGCGATCGGGTCAATGACCCCATCCCAGAGCACGCCCATGGAAACAAGGAGGCCGGCCACGGCCGGCTGGAGGAGCAGTTCATTGGTCAGATAGAAAAGAAAATGCAAACGAATGAACGTTTCTGTTGCCGAAAGGCCGCCTTCTGCGGCGGCATAACCACACTCCCGCCAGCGCGTCAGTGCCATCTTATTTCACTTTGCTGAAAAGGTAATGGCTCACATGCCATTCGTTGCCTTGACGGAAACCCCAGAGTTCCGCGCAGGCCAGGAAGAAGATCTTCCAGAAGTTCCACCACTTCAGCGCCTCGTCCTTGTAGTGGGTGCGGAAGATCTCCATGATTTCCTTTTCGTGAGCCTTCATGTTCGCGAGCCACGCTTCCGAGGTCTTCTGATAATTCTGGCCGTTCACCACCCAATGCTGATCGACGCGCAGATCCTTGTTGAAATAAAAAAGCAGGTGGTCGCTCGGCATGATGCCACCTGTGAAGAAGTTGCGGCTCAGCCAGTCCGAGGCATCGTTGTCTTCGAAAAGATAAGCGAGGTTTTTATGCGTGAAGATATGAACAAAGAGCTTGCCCTCAGGTTTCAGCCAGCCTGAGATCCGGCCCAAAAGTTTTTCATAGTTCCGCATATGCTCGAACATTTCAATCGACACCACGCGATCAAAGGTCCGATTCAGTTCCAGCTTGTTCACGTCCTGGGTGATGATTTCAAGGTTCTTGATGCCCAGCTCGGCGGCGCGGCCCATGATGAATTCACGCTGGGGTCTTGAATTCGAAACGCCCGTGACCTTGCACTTCGGAAAGCGTTTGGCTGCGAAAAGGCTGAGCGATCCCCAGCCGCAGCCGAGTTCCAGGATCTCCATTCCATCCTGAATGCCCGCGCGTTGCAGGTAAACCTCCAGCATTTTCTCCTCGGCCGCGGACAGATCCTTGGGGGACTCGTCCCACAGGCCACAGCTGTATTTCAGCCAACGGCCCATGACGAATTTAAAAAATTCAGGCGGCAGTTCATAGTGCTGGCGATTGGCTTCGCCGGTCTCGATCGCGATCGGCGATTCCTTGAGCTGACGGATCAGGTTGTTCAGATGGTCCTGGCTCGCCGCCACATCATGTTTCGACTCGTCGGCGATGCGTTTTCTGAGCAGCTGCTGAATGCTGAGGCGAATAACTTTTTCCGGGATCAATCCACGACTCAAAAGGGCTTCCATGCTAGGCTCCAGGTGCGAACGATTCAGTCCGGTTGATGATTGTTGGGACGGGTCATTCCAATCTGCGCGACCGTAATGTTGCGCATGCTGAAAGCCGCTTCACAGTACGAGAAGTAATAGTTCCATTTCCGGCGGAAGGCCGTGTCAAAACCCAGTTTTAGTTTTTCAATCCGCGGGAAATTGCGGTTGAAGTTCTGCTGCCACTCGCGCAGGGTACGGGCATAGTCAAGGCCCATCTCTTTATAATCCGACAGAATGAAGCTGCGATCATCCTGATTCGCGGCATCCAGGAGCGCGGTGATCGACGGCAGGAGCGAGCCTGGGAAGATATGCTTTTGAATCCAATCGACGCCGTTCTTGAAGTCCTCGAAGCGGGAGTCCGGGCTCAGTATCACCTGATGCACCATCTTTCCGCTCGGTTTCAGCCACTCCTCGCATTTTTCAAAGAAAGTCGGCAGGAATTCAGCGCCCACCGCTTCGAGCATTTCCACGGTGAAAATGCGATCGAACTGCCCATGCAGCTTTCTGTAGTCCATGTTTTTGATCGTAACCAGATGCTCCAGACCACGCTGCCGCACCTTCTGCCGCGCAAAGGCAAACTGCTGTTCAGAGATGGTCAGCGTCGTCACCTCACAACCATAGGTAGCGGCCAGGAAACAGGAGAATTCACCCCAGCCCGTCCCGATTTCAAGGATCTTATGATGCGCCTTCACTCCGGCCATCTCTGCCATATTCTGAAGTTTACGCCGCTGCGCCACCGGCATGGGTTCCGCTTCGTCGCTGATGTAGAGAGCGCTGGAGTAGGTCATGGTCTCGTCCAGAAAGCTGGAAAAGAACTCATTGCCCAGGTCATAGTGATTGCTGATATTCTTCCGCGAGCCTTCGACGCTGTTCTGATTCAGGCTATGATGCATGCGATTGACCGCCGCCATCGCATTCACCAGGATATTGCGAATGTTCGCCCGACCGCCCGACATCGACGGCATGTCCTGCAGATTCAGGATGAACCAGCGGATGACCTTGCCGATATCATCAGTGTCCCAATCTCCATCAACATACGATTCCCCAAGCCCGATATCGGTAGCCAGGACCAGCTTCCGAAAAAAGACAGGATCATTGACAGTGATGCGGGCCTGGACCTCGGAGCCCCGGCCGAAGCGATAAACGCGTCCACTCTGGACATCGTCGATGATCAAAAGCCCCCGTTTCATCTTGCTGAAATGCTTGTCCACCAGCGCTGCAAACAGGGACGGGCTTTGTTCCGAGGCCTTACGTAATGTGTCGCTTATGATCTTTGTGTACATAATAATCCCTCTGCTGTTCAGGATGTTCCTCTTTTTTGAAATAAGGAATGCGTTTGATCATCAGACGTAACGCGTGCCAATGGATGGCGCCTAACACCCTGATGGGCGTCAGGGGCATACGAAACAGATAGCCCACAAGACTCCAGTCGCTCACAGCATGCAGCTGCCCCTCCATGCTCGCATAGAGTATGGGTTCCTTGCCTTTCACTGTCGTGACCTGGACTTTCAGAGTATCTTCATTTCTTCTGATGTCAAAGATAAAGTCGGCATCGTGTTCAATAAAAGGCGAGACATAATACTCTTTTGGAATGCGCTTCATCACGTGTCCGTCGCGCCCCAAAGGTCCTATGTAATAGAGTTTGGCGTCGCCAAAAGTATTGTCAACTTCTGCCAGGCAGAGGGTGTCCGACCCCGTTTCCACGAAGAAGACGCTGATCGGATTGAAATTCACGCCCAAAGTGCGAAGGTGCGCGAAGACCTGGACGCGGCGCACGTCCACGTCGTGGCCATGGTCCTTGAGCCAGGCCTTGATATTGCTTTTGATGTCCGGCTGCCCATAATTCAGAAAATCCTGGGCCCCAAGGCTATAGAGGGAGCGGCCTCGGGCGGAAAACGTCCAAAGTTCCTTATCGAGCTGCGGAATTTCGTCGGCATCGATGAGCCCATAGAACACGCGGTACGTAAAACGATGCGACTCTCGTTTTCGTAAGCGTTCATGGATCACCAGGGCATTCACCAGTCGACTCCGCAGGACGGGGACTGGTTTCACCATGGTTCTCTCCCTAATAAAGCCCGTGACAGGTTCACGGCCGACATGAAGGCGTCTTCATGGAAGCCGTATCGGAAGTAGCTGCCGCAGAAATAAAAGGGATCCGGGCTTTCGTTCAGTTCGTGCAAGCGTTTTTGGGCCTCGATCGCATCGGAATCGAAGAGGGGATGGTGATAGGTGATCCGGCGGTGAACCTTATCAGGATCAAGAGTGCCGGGTTCATTCAAGGATACGAAGTAGGGGACGTTCTCGGATAGGCCCTGCAGGCGATTCATCCAATAGATCGTGGTCGGCTGAACCGCGCCCTTGTCGTCCGCATCAATACGATAGTTCCAGGACGACCAGACTCCGCGAAGGCGGGGCATCACGCTCGCATCGCTGTGCAGGACCGTCGTGTTCTCCTGATAGGAAAAGGCGCCCAGAAGCTGCTTCTGCAGGGGCAGGGGCTTGGCCAGAAGCTTCAGAGCCTCATCGGCGTGACAGGCCAGGACCACTTTATCGAAGCTTTCCCGGGTTCCGTTCTGATGCTGAATGCAGATGCGGCCATCATCCTGCTGGGTGATGCTTTGAATCTTCTGATCCAGGCGGATACGGTCTTTGAACGGCGCAATCAAACGCTGCTTATAGGCTTCGCTGCCGCCGTCGATCGTATACCACTGGTGCTGCGTGTGCAGGCCTAAAAAACCATGATTGTGAAAGAAGCGGAGCAGGGTCTTCGCGGGAAAGAGCCGCATTTTTTCAGGAGGCGTCGACCAGACCGCGGAACTCATCGGAATAAGGTATTTGTGAAAAAAATCATCACCGTAGTCCCGAGCTTCCACCAAATCGGAAATGGTCCACTGATCGTAACGCGGGTCTTTCAGGATTTCGATGGCATCGGAATTGAAGCGATCAATGGCCAGGAGCATGCGGATGAAGCCGATATTCATCAGGTTGCGGCGCTGACGGAACAGCCCGTTGAGCCCCGTCCCGCTGTATTCCAGGTCGGTGGGCGTATGCCGGACGGCAAAGCTCATATCGGTCTTTTTCATGGGCACTTCCAGCTGATGGAACAGCCGGAGGATCAGGGGATAGGTCACATGATTGAAGACCATGAAGCCGGTATCTATGGGGACGCGACGTTCGCCTTCTTCCACAAAAACAGTGTTGGTGTGCCCGCCAACATAATTGTTTTTTTCAAAAAGCGTGATGTCGTAATCTTTTTGCACCAGATGGGCCACGCCCATCCCGGCAATGCCGGTCCCCACGATAGCCAGACTTTGCATAGACGGTTGACTCCTGCTATGAATGCGCTGGCTCCGCCCCTTGGGGAACCAACAGCTCTTTCGGCGGTACCTTTACGTCCCACACCAGTCCAAACAGTTCCATAAACTTCAAAATCATGAAGCTCGGATCGAACTGCCACCAGGTAAATCCCTGACGAGCGGAGAAGGGGTAAAAGTGATGGTTATTGTGCCAGCCTTCACCCATAGTGATCAAGGCCAGCAATGCACTATT
The DNA here is from genome assembly GCF_035712445.1 of Oligoflexus sp. Lineage (NCBI taxonomy): Bacteria > Pseudomonadati > Bdellovibrionota > Oligoflexia > Oligoflexales > Oligoflexaceae > Oligoflexus > Oligoflexus sp. The sequence continues at coordinate 15,051 of NZ_DASTAT010000060.1, forward strand.
TCGACTGTCATCTTTTGTATTGTAGGGACGACGGCCGAAAACGTGAGACAAGGAATTAATTGTAAACGTTCCGTGCCACAGAAGAATGGTGCTCAGAAAAAAGCCATACACCAGTCCAGGCAGTCCCCAGATCGCAAAAATCAAAACGGCCAAAGTCATGGGCGGCACGAGATAGTGACGATCGATCCAATCGATTTCCGGAAAGCGGGTGAGATCGGCAACCTTGGTGCGATCGATCACGCGGTTTTCCTTTTTTAAAACCCAACCCAGATGAGCTTCCCAAAGTCCCTTCTGCCTTGGTGAATGCAGGTCCTTGGGCGTGTCCGAATACTTGTGATGATGACGGTGAATCGCCGCCCACCAGATCGGACCTCTCTGGACGGACGCTGTTCCTATCCAGGCCAGCATGAACTGAACAGGCCGCGAGGTTTTGAAACTCTTATGCGAGAAGTAGCGATGAAAGCCCGCCGTGATGCCGAACATTCGCAGGTAATACATTGCAAAGCACAGCCCAAGCAGGCTCCATTCAAAAGGAACGAGCAGAAGACTGGCGAGGCCCAGAATGTGGATGACAATGAGAGTCAGACCAGCTGGTTTTTGGAACTTACGCTTCATTTTTCCTGCCTTGTGTGTGAGACGGTCGGTGTACAACCGTTTCGGTTCATAGGAAATGTGACGCGTATATTATTGGGCATTGCTCGCCGACTTGTACATCCATTGCAGCAGCGTTTACAGGACTTTGACGTTTGGCCCTGTTGGACGCCAAAATGCCTCCCCCTAAACGAGGGAGGCTTGCTAACTACCCGACCGTTATTGAGCCGGAGGCAAGAGAACCTTGTTGATCACATGGATCACGCCGTTCTTCGCTTCGATATCAGTTTGCAGGATTTGGGCGTTGTTGATGTAGGCGGCGTCACCACGAAGTTCTGGAGTCAGAAGGCCTTCCATCGCTGTTTTCAGCTCTTTGGAAGCCAGAACGTCCGAGGCTTTCACCGTTCCTGGTACGACGTGGTAGAGGAGGATGGAGGTGAGGGTGGCTTTATCAGCCAGGACTGCATTCAGAGTGGCTTGACCCAATTCTGCAAAAGCTTCGTTCGTAGGTGCAAACACAGTGAATTCACCTTGCTGCAGCGTGTCCACAAGGCCAGCCGTCACCACAGCGGTTTTCAGAGTCGAAAAGCGGGCGTCTTCCACCACGATGTCGACCAGGGACTTATCGGTGGCTGGGGGAAGCAGCACAGTATCAATAGCGTGAATCACACCGTTGCTGGCCAGGATATCGGTGCCAATGATCTTCGAGGAGTTGATGAAGGCACCGTCCTGGTTTGCGGAGACTTTCAGGTTCAATTCATTGGCGGTTTTCAGGTCTTTGGAGGCAAGGACTTGGTCTGCCTTCAGCGTGCCTGGAATCACATGATAGAGAAGCACGCGGGTCAACGCAGGCTTGTCATTCAAGAGAGCATTCAGGGTTTCAGCAGGGATTTTGGCGAAAGCGTCGTTGGTCGGCGCGAACACGGTGAACTCACCTTTGTCGAGCACGCTTACGAGGTCAGCTTTTTCCAAGGCGACTTTCAAGGTCGAGAAGCGCTGGTCAGCTACGACTGTCCCAGCCAGGCTCAAGCCAGGCTTCATCTGAGCATCGCTGCCCATCGCGATCGGGGTGGCATCATCGTCATCATCATCTTTTTCACAGGCATAGCCAGCGAAGAGCGAGACGGCGAGCAGTGCAGGCAAGATGCGGATTTTCCGAGAAAACATGGGAACCTCCAAATATTAGCGAAAGACGACCATAACCCTTGCGTTTTCCTGCTTCTTCTATAATGCATAAGTTTTGACAGGAAAACATCTATGCATGCACAAGAAATATCTTGAATACCAAATCATGTCAATGAAAAATCTTTATGCGTTGATTGATAAGGGTTTTATGAGATCATCCTCATGGAGTCCAGAAAAAAAATCTCAAAATCTGTATACGGATGCACGGTTCTGTATACGGAGGCACAAGAATCTTAAGGAAACTCATGTACGCTGAAATAAATTTAAGGAAATCGGCAGGTTAATTTTCGCGTTTCGAATTGCGGTATACGGGTGTCTTGTATCAAATGTAAAATAAGCAAATAAAAACAAGGTGATAAAAAATATTGGAGGCTTTGTATCCAAGATGTGAGGAGGTTCTTGTATACGCTTGGGACCTGAGGTATATACCATTCGAGTTTGAGCATACAGACAGGAAGGTCACGCCATGGAAACAGAAAGTCGGAAGGTGTTAAGGGAAGTTACTCATAAGTTCCCGCCCAGTACATTCTACAGCTGCAGCGATTTCTTTCGGACCCTGCATAAGCAAACGAAGACCGAGACGCGCAACTATTCCTATCGGCAGCTGTCTGTCGACCTGGGTTTTTCGGCGACCAATCTTGTGCACCTTATTGTTCAAGGCAAACGACCTGTGACCGAACGCGCGGCGGGTAAAATCGTCGAGGCTTTGGATCTGAAGCGTGATGAGCGCCGTTATTTTCTGGCGCTGGCCCGTCTGACTCGTGAAAAAAGTTCGGAAGACATCTCCAAAACTTTTCGCGAAGCCCTGGAAATCAGAAGCGGAATGATCACCTCCCGGCTGGAACAGGAACAGTTCGCTTATTATAGTGAGTGGTACCACGCGGTCATTCGCGAGATGGTCATGCTTGACGAGTTCCAGCCCGATGGCCGCTGGATCGCTTCGGTCATCCGTCCTTCCATTTCCGCAAAGCAGGCCGAGGAGTCGCTTGAACTTCTGCAAAAACTGAAACTGATTCAGAAGGATCCGGAAACCGGGCGCTTCGTCCAGACCAATCATATCATCTCGACCGGTCCTGAAGTGATGAGCCTCTCGGTCCAGAAGTTCCACCAGGAATCCATTCCTCACGGACTGGAAGCCATGGTTACCACGCCCCCTGACCTTCGCCACATCTCGGCTCTGGTTCTTTCCGTGTCCGCCTCTCAGTTTGAGAAAATCAAACAAGAGATTGAACTGTTTCAACAAAGGCTGCTAGAACTTGAACGAGATCGGTCACAAGGGAAGCCCGATCGCGTTGTGCGCCTGAACATGCAGCTCTTTCCCTCGTGTTTGATGTGAAAGGATGAAAGCCATGCAATCCCCTCGATACACCGCACAACTCGCGGCGCTCCTCGGTAGCCTTGCCGTCGGCTGTGGAACGCAAATCGGCAATCCCACCGGAGCCGGGATTGCGCGCGTCACGGATGATCCCGGTACGCTCGGCACTTTGGTGAACGCGGCCTTTCTTCAAACCGTGGATGGGATGAACATGGGCGATTACGCCTATTCCCGCACGGAAAGCCGGGTCTCGACCGATCGCAGCTGCCAGCCTCAGAGCGGTTCGGGCCTTAGCCTCGTGGATAAAGCCGATTCAAGGCACTCGGTGAAAGACGAGACCGCGGTCTGGTACGCCCTTTCCGAAATGAATATCAAACGCAGCTATGAAGATGCATGGACTCAGAACGGGACTCTCCTCGCCTGTGACCCGAATGCACGTTCGGTTCGTTTCAACTATGAACGCCTGCAGCTGGGTCCGGTTCGTTTGGAAAGTCGCGTCAACGAAGATCTCGTGCGCAGTCTGACCCTGACCGATATCAAGGAAAAGCAGGAGCTGCGGCATAACCTGACCTTCAAGAAAACCGGCAAGCGCACGCTGGATTTCGTGAACTATGCTGAGCTTGGTCGTAACGTGGTTCTGGAAGCCCAGCTGAACAATCAGGTGGAAAGCGCCATCTCTTTGCCCACGGCTGACGGCGGCCAGGTGCCTGTGACCATGCAGCTCCAGGAACGCTTCCCCCTCGACTTTGCCATTACCCTGGATGCCAACCAGGATTGGACCCGCTATGCGATCGCCAGCGGTCGGCAGGAATTTGTTATTCCCGCGACGGGCGAAGTCCTGCGCCTTGAATTCCGAAATGTGAACTTCACCCGCGAAAGCGGTTGCGTTCCCGTCTCGGGGCAGATGGCGGCCACCGTGATCCGTCCGAATGAGGACGAGGTCCGTTATTCGATTAGCTTCCAACCCAATGCGCCGCTGAAATTGAAGGCCGAGAGCGGAACCGAAACTTTGGTTCTGGCACCCTTTGCCTGTGTTCTGAAAGAACGCTAAAAACCCTCAAAAAGAGGAGGCCAATCTGGGGCCTCCTCGATCCGATCGTCCTTCCTTCGACATTCACTACGGTTTGCAGTGTTCAAGTATGCCCAGCGACTGCCGATGCAGAGAATGGGGAAAATCTTCCATTGCAAGGCAGGCATGCGGCTTCTTCTTTCTATTATCCTGGCCTTTTTCACCGCACCCGTTCGGGCTGAGGGTGATGGGGCGCTCTTTGCTGAATGGGAGCTTAAGGCATCCTATCGCGAAGACCCCGGCGGCGTGCTAAGTGTGGAAAAAATCATCCAGCTTCCGACCGAGGCCTGGACCAAGGTTCCACCGAAGGGCCTGAATCTCGGATTCAAGCGCGAGCCTCACTGGTTCCGTCTGCCTCTGCCCCCCTGTCAAGCGGGTGAGAGACTCATCTATGAAATCGCCTATCCCCTGCTCGACCGCCTGGATGTCTGGCTCCTCGGCCCGAATGGTCCCACAGGTCCCGTCACGACCGGAGACACCTTCCCCTATCAGCAGCGGCCTCTTGAACATATCGGCTTTGGTTTTCCCTACACCTGCGGCCTGCATCAAGAGGTCATCGTCCGCGCTCACACGACCAGCTCCATGCAGCTCCCGATGAGTATCTGGAAAGCGCCCGCCTTCGACCGGCATCTTTTAACCATCGAAAGACCCCAGCTCCTGTATTTCGGAGCGGTTCTGATCATGGCCCTCTATAATTTCTTCATCTATCTGATCGTGCGCCGGCCGCCTTACCTTTACTACGTCCTCTTCGTTTTATCCTTTGCGACCTTCCAGGCTGGCATCAGCGGCCTTGGTTTCCGTTACATCTGGCCCACTCTTCCTTCGGTCAATACGCACATCATAGATAAATCCATCAACTGCATCGGAATCTTCGCCTTTGCGTTCACCCTGTCTTTCTTAAACGCCAGTACGCTGACTCCCCGGCTCTATCGTTTCAGCATCTGGCTTCTCGGGGCATTGGTCGCTTATACCGGCGTTACGTTCCTGCTTCCTGGAATTATAGATGTCCGCATCAGCATCGTCTTTGTCACCTCGGCCATCCTTATCGCTCTTTCCATTACGGGGCATAGCATAGCCAAGCGCAAGCGCGAGGGTTATTTCTATGGCCTTGCCTGGACCACCTTTCTGTTTGGGACCATTGCCCTGTCGCTGAACAAGCTCGGTATCCTGCCAAGGTCCGCACTCACCGAATACTCTCAGCAGGTCTCCTCCGTCCTGGAAATGCTGCTCCTTTCCTTTGCCCTGGCCGATCAGATGAACATCCTGCGTTTCAACCTCGCCCAGTCGCATGAAAAGCTCGAAAAAACCCTGCAGTCCATCGAAGAGATCGTCGATCAGAAGACGCAGAGCATCCGTTCGATCATGGATACCCTTCAGGTCGGTATCATCACGATCACCTCCCAGGAATTTCTGATCGAAGCCGAATACTCCCGGCATACCGAAGACTGGCTCGGTGAACGACAGCTTGGCGGCAAACGCTTCCCGGATGTTTTCCTGGATCGGCTGGTTTTGGGCGGGGATGCCAAGGCCCTGATCATCTCGGCTCTGCAGGCCATCATGGATGAACCGCACGAAAACTTTGAATTCAATGGTTTTCATCTGCCCCAGGAGGCTCGCCTTCTGACTGCATCAGGCCCGAAGGATATCGTGCTCGACTGGACGCCCATCCTGAATCACGAGGGCCGGGTGATCCGAATCCTGATCGCCTTCCATGACGTGACCGAACTGCGCAGTCTGAAGCAGGAGCAGGCCAGTCAGTCGCGCAAGCTGATCCGCCTGAATCAGCTTCTGAGCGCGGATGATATGGCTCTGCGGGTGTTTTTGATCCAGGGGCGTCGGACACTGGATTCCATGCATGACTCCATCATGGGAGCCGGTGAGATTCCACTGCTTGTTCAGGGGCTCTTTATTGTTTTCCATACCCTGAAGGGGGAGTCGCGTTCGCTCGGCCTGACGGAACTCTCGGATCAGTTCCATCTGATGGAGGATCGTCTGGATCAGGTTCGCCGCGATGTTCAAAAGTGGAATGCGGCCGGGATGCTGAAAGATATCGGCACGGTCGAAACCCTGATCTCCGAGTTTGCCAGCCTCTATGAAAGTCATATCGGGTCTTTGACCGAGGAACGCGTGGTGCCCATTCGCCAGGGAAAATTGGAGCATTGGGAACGGGCCCTGCAGCGTCTGACTCCCCGTAGTCCCGACGAAAGCGTCGCTCATGGGCAGCTTTTGAATGATCTGTTTCATCTTCTTTACATGGACCTCACGACCTACGAGGAAAAACTGCAGAACCAGGCGCGACGAATGGCTCGCGAAATCGGCAAACCCGATCCTCAGGTTCTGCTCGCGGGGCAGGGCATATTTTTAAGTCAGCGTCTGGTGGAGCAGCTTGATCATGTGTTCATTCACATCCTCCAGAACTCGCTGGTCCATGGATTGGAAAGCGCCGAGGAACGCAAGGCTGCCGGCAAGAGCACAGCGGGCCTTATTTACATCAAGCTGGCCCGCGTCGGCAATGAAGTTCAGCTGATCGCGCGGGATGATGGTCGGGGTGTGAATATCCAGGTCATCCGGGAAAAGGCCATGGAGTGGGGGATACTGAAGGCCGATGAAATCTTGAGCGATCAGAAACTCGAAAGCTGCCTTCTGCACGCCGGCCTGAGCAGCCGTGAGGATGTTGGGACGCATGCCGGTCGGGGTGTGGGTATGGGCGCTGTCAGGCAGTTTGTTGAGGAACTGTCCGGGCGCATGGATCTCGACTTCGCGCCCGAGCGGGATGGCCATCGGACCTTTGCCCTGGTATTGACCTTTCCCGCCGCGCTGTTTCCGACGATTAGCATGGAGCCGCTGCAGGCGGCTTAAGCTTCCGGATCCGGCACGATGATGGTGGCGACATGGGGTTCGACCATGGCTTCATAGGGTACCTTGCCGAGGCTGAGTCGTCCGCGGTGCAGCATGTGATGCTTGCCGAAGATCAGGACACTGCTTTTCGTCTCCACTGTCAGCCGATGAATTTCTTCGATCGGCGTTCCAAAGCGCACACAGGGTTTATACTTATATTCCTGGAGGAAACTCGCATCGAGGGTTTCGAGGCGTTTTTTCAGCTGTTTTTTCAGATCGGCCTTGGTTTGCTCGATATAGGCCTGGCTCGTAAAATCCGGATTCGCGGGAATCTGGCCTTCGAGCATCGCGATCCGAACTTTCTCCACCATCTGATTGATCTCGCGATAGCTCATCGGATTGACATGCGCATGGACCAGATGATCCACATCAATGGAACGACAGAAACCCATGGCCCCTTTCAGAGCCTGCTCCCCATCATGCCCCAGATCGTCGGCGACCATGACGCTTAGCCCATGATTCTGAAAATCCATCGGCCTGTCCCCGGGAACGACCATGACCGGGTGACGGGAATGAGCCATGAGCGCGAGCGCCGTGGACATGCCCCCCAGAAAGCGCGGATGCCGTTCGCGATGAAAGCCCACCATGACCAGTGTGGCCTTGGCCTTGCGGGCCACTTCCTCGATGGCATCCTCGGGATAATCGCGAAAAACCCTGGTTTCGCAGACGATGCTGCTCGGCAGGCTGTCACGCAGAGTTTCCATTTTATTTTGAGCCATCGCGATGTCGGCGTCGCGCGCCTCCTGTTCCAGTTCTTCATAGGGGAGCGCAAAGCCTTCGCGCGCCAATGAATAGGAACGATAAGGTTCTGTGGCATGCACGAGGATCAACTGCGAGCCGGTTCTTTGCGCCAGGGAAACGGCCGATTGGATGATGTGATCCTCGCGGTCATTCAGGGAAAGACCGACCACTATCGTGGTGTAGGTGCTGAATAGTTCAAGCATGGCTGGCTCTCCTCGTTTGAATTGGGGCAACAAAGCGTTTGTGCCCCCAGTCTAACCGCTTCCTGACTGAAGGCCAAGGCGCGAGCGATTGAGGGAAAGTGCGCAGAGGGCGGAGGAAAGCTCACAGCATGCTCGAAGACACGCGGGCTAAGGTGTTGATATAACAGGAAAGGACGACGGCATGATAGTTGCTGTTCCATACTTTGGAACACCCAAATGTTCTGCTGTTCGGCTGGTTCATCACCGTACGAGGACATGGTCGAGGAAAAAGTCGCACAGCATGTAGCGTATATCCGTCCCAACAGGTTGAACCGGGAGCTTCAAAAGCTTCCGGTTCATTTTTTTTATTCGAAGGATGGAGTGGAGAGCTGAACGGATTCCGAGGTGCCCGAGTAATCGGTGAGGATGATGACGCTCACGGGCGTGGGCACATGATCAAACTGCAGGCTCTTCTTTCCGGTATGTTCCTGGGTGCGGCCGATACCATCTATAACGATGACCTTGTCATAACCATCCTCGACCGACACATCCATGTGAAAGCTGACCGCGGCGCCTTGCTCCCGGGTGAAGTGCACCAGATCTTTTTTCAATTGATCGGCAAAGGGACCGAAACTCAAAGCCTGGGGCTGGGCAGCGGCGGCTTTCAGGTCATCGGTGATCGTATGCAGGGTTTCCGGGTTTGGCAAATAGGTGCCATAATTTTCGCTGTTGTCCGCGTCACCATTATGGACGCCGATGACTTCCAGGGTTGTGGCATCCAGCACAGGACTGCCGCTGTTGCCAGGCAGTGTATCGCAGCGGTGATGGAAGATTTGCGACTCGGGATCGGTGCCCACGGTCGCGTCACAGGTTCCGCTCAGGCTCAGCGAGCGACCTTTGGGATAACCCAGAACCATGGCCTTCGCGGTCAGGTTCATGGCGCGGGGATCGCGCTCCAAAACAACGGCTGTAGCCGGAATGGGATCCACCTGTATGAGGGCATAGTCGGCCTCCTGGTCGTATTGGTATTCCAGGACTTTCAAGCAGCGTGAACGATTCTGCTGCGATTCACCGGCCAGAACCCCCCAGGTGATATCCATCGAGTGACAGGACACTTCCAAAGGATTGGCAGCGAGGTCAGCCATGCAGTGACCGGCTGTGGCCACGACGCCGTCACCCAGATGAAAGGCTGTGCAGCCGCCGGTCATGCGACCGATCGCGGGGAATTCCTTCTTCAGATCGCTATTGGGCAGGGGCGTATTCGCATCGATTTCAATCATGGAATCGTGATCAATGATGGAACTGGTGCTGGAGTTTTCCGATTCAGCAGCCGGCTGACAGGCGGTGATCAAAACAAGCGTGCTTAAAGTCAAGGCATGACGGATCATCGCACTCCCTCGGGTGTTGTCAGGGTCCAGCATTTTATATGGATGTGTCTTGGTGAATCTCAGCAGTCACCTGAGGCTAACACTAAATTAGCCAGCCAGTCAACTTCCTGGGAAAGGAGGATGCCGCCGGAGCGGCACGAGGGATAGAGGGATGCTTAAGGAATGTTCAGGAAGCGGTTCAGCGAGGTGCCATTGATGGTGCGGACATGGAGAAGACCTTCACCTTGGAAGGGTTCCTGAAGACCGACTGTATATTCATAGGAGCGGTCGGCAGGTTGGGTGTCACACACATCGGTCGTGACGACCTCAGCAATGGGTTGCACCACGAGCACATCCACCGGATCCCGTACGACACGGACTTCACGGATCACCATGCAGCCGATGAAATAATGCGGGAAGTGACCCTGGAGTTTAAGGGACTGTTTGCCTGTCTCACGATTCACGTCGATGTAGGCATTTTCCACTGTAGCAAAGAGGTAGTCATCGGGTGATTCCGTTTTCCGACGGTCGACCGCGAGACTCTCCATGACCTCCGGATTATTCGCATAGACGACCTGGTAGCTGCCTTCCTCCAAATTCCCTAGGGACACGGGCTGGATGAAAGGTGTCAGGCTTTGCACACAGTATTCATTTTGATCCACGATGCTCGTCGCGGAAACTGTGATGCGGCGCTTGGCCTTGTCAACTTCGGCCTTGGCGCTTTCCACGCGATGGCAGGCGTCGGGAAAGGTCCCGTGAATCACGACTTCGACGTTATCATTATCATCAAATCCCGAAGGGACGAAGATAGCCTCGACGGGGGCTTCCTCAATGAGTGGAGCTTTGGTGTCCTTGGTATTCTGTGCCTCGGCTGTGGCACCCAAACCCAAGGCAAGACAGAAGAGGATTTGTTTCGTTTTCATAAGTTCTTCTCCCACGATAGCACGGTGAAAAGCCCAAACCTGTCTGATGATTCAGCAAGGACCATACCATCATCCGCGCCGTGCAGATTCTCTCAAACCATACAGTGAAGGGCTTTTCCGACAAGCGATGCGACGTATTCATTCGTAAAAGAGCGGGTTTTTGCCAATACACCAACTGAACCCGAGGTGCGGCACCGCACCCCTCTTAAATTTTGTGTAGCGATTTCCGAAATAGGAACTGAGAATGAGGAGTTTGAGTGCCCCATGAAGCTCGCGGATACCAACATAAAGATCGTGACGGTTCACCCCAGCGGGACCGTGCGCAACCTTATCAATACCGAGCTGAGAAACCGCGGGTACACCGACGTCATAGGCGCGCCTGATCTTCAAACCGTCGTCGGTATCCTGGAGACGGGGCTGATTCACTGGCTGCTGACGCCGATCCTCATGGATGACAAGATCAATATCTTTCAAATCCTGAAACTGATCACCGAAGTCCCGACCATGATGGACATGCGCATCTCGTTCATGGTGGATGAGAGCAGCGATCCGGGAATGATCAGCAAGGCCTTCGACCTCGGCCTTTTATCGCTGCATAGGAAGATGTCGACCAAGGCGGATATCGAAGAGGAATTCAAGACCCTCTTCGGCCGCGATGTGGCCTGCGGTGGTGAGCTGAGCCTTGTGGCCGGGGAGTATGTGCGGCAGTATCTGAAGGATGAGAAACGTTACACAGATCTTCTTCGTTTTGAAAAATCCCTGTTCCAGATCCACGTGGGGAACCTGAAACTCCTTTTGCATCTGGCCGAGGCGCATCTTCACAATAAGCAGGTGGAGCAGGCTCAGAATCTTTTCAGCCAGGCCCTGCTCGTGGATTCGTCTTTGCAAACGGAGATTGTGGCTCTGATGCAGAAGTTTCCCGACGCGAAGCTGCCCGATCAGGCGACTGAAACCGACAAGGCGCCCGAGGTTTTGGGCATCAAAAGCTGCCTTGTGGTCGAACCTGATGCCTCGACCCTGAATCTGATCGAGGGACTTTTAAAGCAGCTGGGCGTTCAAAACCTTCATAGCTTTCAGGACCCGGCCCAGGCCGTGCAGTGGCTTGACAAAAAGATCGTGCCGGAGCTCGTGATCTTTGAATGGCGCCTGCCCCAGATGCCCGGTCCCATTTTGGTGCAAAAAATCAGGGCTGTCCTGGGTTTTGCGATCCCCCTGACGGTGATGAACAAGGACCTGACCGAACGCGATATGCCCGTCCTTCATGAGATGGGCGTGACGGACCGCATCCGTAAACCGATCGAGGCGCAGGCTTTCTTTCAGGATGTGATCTGGGTCATCAACCAGGATCGCTCGCCGAGCGAGCCCGTCATTCTTTTGCAAAAAATTCGGCAGGCCATGGCTGAGCAGAACTTTGAAAAGCTGGCGGCCTATACCAAACGCTATATGGACAGCGATAAACCGAGCGAGGCTGAAAAAAATCTGCTGCAGGCGGAGCTGGCCTTTTACCGCGGGCATTATCCGTCTGCGCGGAATATGGCTTTGAATGTGCTGAAAAGCGGGCTGGCGAGCGTCGAGGTTTTGAACCTTCTCGGCAAGACCATGATGAAGCTTCGGGACTTTGAGAGTGCGCTTTGCTGTCTGGAAAACGCCGAGGTCATCTCGCCTTCCAATGTGAAGCGCATCTGCAATATCGCCGAGGCGCATCTGGAACTGGGGGAACAGAAGGGTTTTGAAGAGAACCTGGATGAAGCCAAGAGCATTGCGCCGACGGCGAAGGACGTGGTCGAGGTCGAGATCAAAGGCGCTCTGGTCAATGGGGAAGGGGCGAAGGCCCACGATTTGATGAAGTCGTTGCAGTCGCTTCTGAATATCGTGTCGTTTACCAATAACCGGGCCATCTCGCTGATTCGCACCGATCGCTTTGACGAGGGGCTCAAACTCTATACTGAAGCCCTGCAGGCTGTTCCTGAAAACCGGAATGAGGTCCTCGCCATTCTGCATTATAACCAGGGCCTCGCGCTGGCCCGCGCCAACCGCCTGGAAGAGGCGAGGCAGCAGATGGAAGAGGCGGCGGCCATGAAGAGTGACAAGATCAAGAGCAAGGTGTCGAGTTTGAAGGGGAGGATTCAGAAGGCGATTGAGTCCAACCAGAAACTTGAACTGACGGTCAGCAAGGAAAACGGCCCCGAGGCCATCAGCACCGATCCGCAGAAGGATTACGAGGAGCTGATGATGGCTCTCAAAATCAACCCGGGTGATCTTTGCTGTCATAAAATCTACTTCGAATACTCTGTGACTCCAGAGTTAAAGGAAAAGTTGGAACGTCCGCTCCGCTTCAAGAAACGCTCATCCATTCAACGGGAGGCGCCTGGGAAGGCGTCGTGATGGAAACGCAAAAAAGCCCCGACTCCAGGAGTCGAGGCCTTCTGCTGTTTGTATGAACGACTTACTTCTTGATCTGGCTAGCCAGGAAGGACTTCACGTAAACGCTGTTCACGTCCACATACTTCGAAGTTGCAAGGTAACCGCCGCGACCGTCACTCCGCAGACCGCCGCCTGATGTCACACCAGCAAGAGCGCCGTTGACGAAGAGGGGACCGCCGGAGTCGCCCGAACCCGAGGAAACCAATGTTCCCTTGGAGGTATAACCATCCGATTCAGGCAGACCGTTGAAATTGATGAAGCCACCCGACACGGAACCCACAGTGTTGGTACCTGCACGCTTGGTGCCTGCGCCAGAACCTGTCAGCTGACCGTAGTTATCAAACTCGTTCACGTTGTTACCGTAACCAACGATAGTCAGTTTGTCACCAGCGGAGGGCGAGCGTGTGGCCAGAGGGCTGGTCGCAGGAGCCGAACCCGCTTCGAAGTTGATCACGCTCACATCGTAAGGGCTGACGCCCAGACGGATATTATAACTCGGGTTACGCTTGAAGCTCACGGCTTTCGCGGTCGCCACATATTCGCCTGCAGAATTCGTTGTCACGACATACATCGAGGGATCAACAGGGTCCAGGCCTTCGACGCAGTGACCGGCGCTGATAACCTGCGAGTCGTTCACAAAAGTGCCAGTACAAATACCTTGGCCCTCAGCGGTTTCCATCACCAGGAGGACGACGGAAGGATAGGTGCTTTCGGTAATTTCACGGCCGTTGGTGACCTTTGTTTCGCTATTTTGCGCGGACGATCCGCAACCGATCAAAGTCGAAGCCAACAGTCCAGTTCCGAGGATTTTGTACGCTACACTTTTCATCATTGAACGACTCCTTCGCTGTTCTCAGAACGGAACTTATTCGATCTTTGACTGACTGGCCAGGACAATTTTTGAGAAAGTTCCAAAATTACTCACGGTGAAACGCCAAATGCTTGAGCTGTAAGACTTTTCGGGGTCGTTTGCGGGAGAGGGCGAAATCCTACGCTAAGGCTTTGGCCAACGATATTCTCCGGTAAGATTGATGTGTTCCCAGGGGATAGGAGAAGTCGCTTGATATCTAGTATGACGTCTGTCGCACCTGCTTGATCGCGGCCGCGATAGCTAGATCGCGTTGCTCCTCTTCTCCATCCGCGTTCCAAGCTGCGGAAAGGCACCCATAAGCGTACGCCTGGTCGAGCAGGCGACGCGGATCGACGTCCAGCGCACGAGAGAATGCGTCCGCCATCTGTGCAATGCGTCTAGGATCGAGACAAAGGTCGTCTCTGTCAGCCGGATCGTAGAACATATTGGCGGCGCCAAAGCCCACTTCACCGACCAGACCGACGGGATCTATCACCAGCCAGCCGCGACTGGAGAACATGATGTTTTCATGATGCAGATCGCCATGTAGCCCACGCAGTTCCGAGGCATTGCTCATCATTTGATCGGCTATAATCGCCGCGTGGACGTAGTCAGTTTGACAACCTGCGTTTTGATCATCGCGCGCCCGCTGAAACAAAGCTGCAAAGCGATCCCGGATCGGGAGAAGGGCAGAAGGCAGGGGTTCCTCAGATGCGGCATACAGCTTCGCCATTAGTTCCGCTGCAATTTCGGTCGCCTGGTAGTCGCCGTGCTCGGCAACGATGTGAGAGAGCATTCGCTCCCCGGCATATTCGAGCAACATCAGATTGTTCTCACGACCGAGCAACCGGACTGCTCCCCTCCCATTGCGCCATACCAGATAGTCGGCCCCGCGCAGTTCATCAGCAATGTCTTCTATAGGTTTCAATCCCTTGACGATTGCAGGAGTCCCGTCTGGCAATGAAACTTTCCAAACGAGGCTGGAAAAGGTGTCCGCAATGAGAACAGGTTGCGAAACGTGCCAATGAGCAGGAAAAACAGGCGGCATGAACATCAACCCCAAGTCAGAGGGTCCAATCGCAGATAGAAGGCAAGGCGTTCGCGGTCGGGGGCTTCGATCCCCAATACATTGAATAGGACAGCGAAGGCGCGCTCTGCTTCATCTGGCGCTGCCCAGTTCTCTTCGGCGTTAGCAATCATGAGTGCCAAATCGGCATAGCGATCTGCTGTTCCGAGCCGCCCAAGGTCGATCAGACCCGTGCATTGAAGAGTTTTAGGGTCCACCATGAAGTTCGGCATGCAGGGATCACCATGGCAAACAACCATATCGGTGCGCTCTTGGTCGAGCCGCACCGGTAGCTCTCGTTCGACACGAGCCAAAAGATCGAGCTGCGGCGTACTCTTGTCCTCGTCCGGTAAGAAGTCGGGATTGACGGCATTGCGGGACACCACATCAACGGCGCGTCCGAACATTCGCGACAGCCTGCGCTCAAACGGACATTGATCAACCGATAGGCTGTGAACAGCGCCAAGTTGCTGCCCCATTGACGGCCACGCTTTGAGCAAATCCGCTCCAGACAGATCAGCCGCCGGTACTCCCGGAATTGCCGTTATCACCAAGCATGCACCCTCCTGTTCCTCCTGCCAGTTGATCACCTCGGGGCAAGCCACACCTCGACCTTTGAGCCAAATGAGGCGGTCACGCTCTCCAGCGAGCTCACCGCGGCGGGAAGCAGGTGCGATTTTCGCGAAGGCATGCCCGTCACCACGTCGAAAAACAAAATCACCAGATTCTCCGCCTCTGACAGGCAACCAGTCAGAATGCGATTCACCAAAAAAAATATTAGTTCGATTCAATGGAGGTTCCTTCAGTTTTCTGATGAAGCGCGGAGGTGGCTCAACCTGCGAAAAGAAACGAGTTGCTACGTAAGTCCGAGAACATGCTTTCCATGGTCTCTGAGCTCGCCTTTGGGACCGACATATCGGTAGAGAGTGACGCGCTCGATGCCGAGTTCCTTGCAGAGATCGGAAACTGAAGTATCGCGCTGGGCCATGGCGGCTTGCGCGAGACGCACCTGAGCTTTGGTGAGCGCGAATTTTCGTCCGCCCTTGCGACCGCGCGCTCTCGCGGAGGCGAGACCCGCCATGGTGCGCTCTCGGATCAGATCCCGCTCGAACTCGGCCAAGGTGGCGAAGATTCCGAACACCATGCGACCGGACGCAGTCGTGGTGTCGATCTGAGCGCCCTTTCCAGTCAGAACCCGCAGGCCGATCTTGCGGTCTGACAGCTCCTTCACCGTGTTGACCAGATGGGCAAGCGATCGTCCGAGGCGATCGAGCTTCCAGACCACCAGCACATCGCCGTCACGCAATGACTTGAGGCAGGCAGTCAAGCCAGGGCGATCATCACGACCGCCGGAAGCAAGATCATCATAGATATTGTGGCTCTGTTGCAAAAATCGTGAAGCTTGAGCATGCTTGGCGGAGATTGGACGGACGGAACGATGACGGATTTCAAGTGGCGCCATTTCCAGGGTGATGTGATCCTGTGGGCGGTGCGCTGGTATTGTCGCTATCCGATCAGCTATCGCGACCTTGAGGAAATGCTGGCGGAACGCGGCATTTCGGTCGACCATACGACGATCTATCGCTGGGTCCAGTGCTACGCCCCGGAGATGGAGAAGCGGCTGCGCTGGTTCTGGCGGCGTGGCTTTGATCCGAGCTGGCGCCTGGATGAAACCTACGTCAAGGTGCGGGGCAAGTGGACCTACCTGTACCGGGCAGTCGACAAGCGGGGCGACACGATCGATTTCTACCTGTCGCCGACCCGCAGCGCCAAG
>NZ_DASTAT010000061.1 GCF_035712445.1 Oligoflexus sp.
GGAATTGCGTGGCGATTGGCGCTTCATCCCGGGGGACTTCGTCGGCGGTCAGGACAAGGAACGCTGGGAAAAATCAGAGTTCCTGGACCTGCCCGGAACCTGGGCCATTCAGTATCAAGGCCAGGGCATCGTCTCGATGCGGGCTGATCTTGATGTGCGGCCGTCCGATCATTGGGGGCTTTTCTTAAAGGATGCGCCCAGTGCCATCGAGGTCTGGATCAACGGCGAACGCCTCGGCGGTTCCGGTACGGTGGGTCGCGACGTCCAGTCGATGGTCCCCTCGCGCAAGCCTGTTCATATCAAGCTGCCGCGTGCCGAGCATTATGAAATCATCATTCATATGTCGAACTTCAAGCATTCACGTGGCGGCATCTATTTTCCCGTGACCTTTGCGCAGTATGAAGCCTATGATTACAGCCTTCGGCTCCGACAGATCATGGAAGCCGGTTTCGCGGCCTCCATCCTGGTGATTGGCCTTTATCACGCCTTCCTCTATTTCATCCGCCGCGAGACTATGACCATCATCTTCGCCCTTTGCTGCATAGCCGTGGCCCAACGCCTTGCCAGTTCCAATACCAGGATCTTCGATCTTTTCATGGATACCAGCTGGGATCTTTCCTATCGCCTGGAATACGGCAGCCTCTATGTGATCGCACCTATGATGGAAGCCTTCATCGGGATGCTCTTTCCCATGGACTATCCCAAAAAACTGATACCCTGGCGCGTGGCCTGGTATCTCGGGATTATCAGCACCCTGCTCTTCCCCATAGCCGTCATCACCGACAGCCTTTGGTTTGCGCATGCCGGTCATCTGACAGCGGCTTTGATCTGTACCTATACCGTTATCATGGCGACTCTGCGGCAGCGCGTCGGCATTCGCTGGATCAGCTTCGGCACCGCCTGCATGATTATCTTCTCGTCGATTGATGTGCTCTATTCCTATCAGGATCAAACCGGAACCTATACCATCCACATAGGCTTTCTCCTCTTCATCCTCTTTCAGGCCGGGGCGATTGCGAAAAATTACGCCTCGATTCAAACGAGTCTCATGGAAGAGGAAGCCAAGCGGAAGCATAGCTACAGGCAGCTCGGCAAGGTGTTCTATCCGCATCAGCTCTTGATGATGGAAGGCGGGCGCAACCTGGAAGACACCATGCCCACCGGCCCGGGCAAGGGCTGCGTTCTTTGCTTTGATATCATCGGCAGTTCGACCGTCAAGCACATCAACAAAAACCAGGTGATCAAAAAGTTCTTCACTCATTGCTATGAAGTCATGATGGAGAATTATTCAACCGCGAGCCTGAGCGCGAATGCCTATCGCATGAAGGAAATGGGCGATGGCTTCCTCTGCTCGATCGGCTATCCCTTCAAGGTTCCCGATGGCAGCAATGAAGCGGCGTTCGCCGTGCGCCTCGGCCTTCGTTTCATTGCGATCTTCGATGAGCACATCAAGGCCATGGATTATCCGCTGCCGATTCACTGCGCGGTCGGGATCGCCGGCGGGGATCTGGAAGGCTTTTATCCGGAAAGCGGAACCCGCGAATACGATCTTTATGGGCGCGCGGTCATCCTTTCGACCCGTTACGAGGGCATGCGGAAGCACCTCTTCAAAAACGGCCAGGTCGATGCCTCGGTTTTGATCGTGCAGGAGGAAATCTATCTGAGTCTGCCGACCGACCTGCGTCGACGCTTTATGGAATTCGATCTGGTTCGCCACAATCTGAAGGTCCGCGACGATCCCTCCGCACGCGTGCTTTACTATGCGATGGTGACCAAGGAGCAGGATATCCTCTTTCCACACACCGGAAGCTAAAGCGTCTCCAGCACTGGCCGAGCGCGATCCTTCGTGCTAGGATCGCGCCGAAGTGCTGAAAGGAAACGCCGATGAAGAATACCCGCATACGTCCCATCCAGGCCCGAGACAACGCCGCCACCGCAGCCGTCATCCGTCAGGTCCTGACCGAATACGGTCTGAATCGCGAGGGCTTTGCCTTTGTCGACACCGAACTCGATGCCCTTTTTGAAAATTATCGCGCGCCACGCGCTGCGTATTTCGTGGCGGAAGTGGCTGGTAAAATTGTGGGCGGGGCGGGCTTTGGACCCTTGCTCGGCGGGGACGAGTCCACGGCCGAACTTAAAAAGATGTACCTGCTGCCCGAGGCCCGCGGTCTTGGGCTCGGCAAGGGTTTGATGGAAGCCCTTCTGCCTTTGGTTCAGGCTGGCGGTTACTCCCGCCTTTACCTGGAAACCATGCCCGAGATGAAGGATGCGATTCGCGTCTATGAAAAATACGGTTTCGAAGCGCTGGCAAAGCCCATGGGCAACACGGGCCATCACGGCTGCCAGGCGTTTTATGTGCGTTCGATCGGTTCCGCGTAATTCCCGGGAATGCGGGTGCGGCTCAGATAATGCATCGGGCCGAGTTTTTTCTCCCACTCATGCTGCACCTGCACGCGCTCTTCCTTCGGCTTATGCATAATGGTCTGGCATTCGCGGGAGCAGCAGCCCTCGAATTCCGTCGCGCAGCCGGGGCATTGGATGAAGAGCCGGTTGCAGCCTTCGAAGCGGCAGTTCACGTGGGTATCGCAGCTGCTTTCGCACTGATGACAATGCGCGATCACATCCTCGGTCACACGTTCGCCCATGCGCTGGTCGAAGACGAAATTCTTGCCGACGAAACGTGAGGGCAGACCCTTCTCGCTGATCTGCCGGGCGTAATCAATGATGCCGCCGTGCAGCTGATTCACATCCTTGAAGCCGCGGAAACGGAAATAGGCGCTGGCCTTTTCACAGCGAATGCCGCCCGTGCAGTAGAGCAGGATTTTCTTATCCTCCTGTCCCTGCAGCTTGTCCAAAACTTCCGGCAGAGCGTCGCGGAAGGTATTGGCATCCGGCAGCAGCGCGCCTTGGAAATGACCCACTTCGCATTCGTAGTGATTGCGCAGATCGACCACCAGCGTTTCAGGCTGATCGAGCGCCTCATGAAAAGCTTCGGCATCCAGGTGACGCCCGACATTGGTGACATCAAAAGTGCCATCGGGCAAACCATCGGCCACCAGTTTTTTACGAACCTTGATTTTCAGTTTGGCGAAGGCCTCGCCTTTTTCTTCCAACGCGAACTTGAAAGGGATACCCGGAAACACCGACCAGACATGCTCGCAGAAGGCATCCTTGTTTTCCACCGGAACCGTGACCTGAGCATTGATGCCCTCATGGGCCACATAGGTTCGACCCTTCACACCCAGCGGTTCCCACGCCGCGCGAAGATTCTGCATCATGGCCGCAGGATCCTCGATAAGCACATAGCGGTAGAAGGAAAGCGTAATTTTTTCGGGGGTGTTGGTCATGATGTCCTCCAAACTGAAGCAAGGTCTTCGATCATGGGCTGATCTTTGTCAAGTGCTTAGATTCTATGACGACGTCCAACTGACAGGTTTTATGACAACGCCAGGACTCTGGCAGGGGTCACTCACAATATTTTACAGTAAAATCAACATATTAAGCATAATAATCGGTGGAACCTCTCTTGCATTTTACCCGGCCAGAAGAGGTGCTGATCATGTTGTTTCCGATGCCGCGCTCCATCCTGTTGATTCTGTTCTTTTGCAGTCTGGCGTGTCGCCCGCTTAAAAACAGCGTTTTACACGATATTTATTGGGAAGACAAATCCAGTCAAGCCAGCGGGAATTCACGCAGACATGCGGCATCCGCCGAAGAAATTCTGTGGACCGTGCACGTGGCGGGTTGCTCGGGAATACTCTTGAATCCGCGTTATGTGCTAACCGCCGATCACTGTGAAACCAAGGTCGGTGATCGACTGCGCACAGGCTGGTCCATCCTCACGCGCGGTACGCAGGATCTTGAAGTCAGCGCGGTGGCCGAAAGTTCCGAGGCACTGGATTATCGACTGCTGGAAGTCAAGTGGCTGACGCCCGTGCCCAAAACCATACCC
The DNA here is from genome assembly GCF_035712445.1 of Oligoflexus sp. NCBI lineage: Bacteria > Pseudomonadati > Bdellovibrionota > Oligoflexia > Oligoflexales > Oligoflexaceae > Oligoflexus > Oligoflexus sp. The sequence goes on from NZ_DASTAT010000061.1 coordinate 3,953, forward strand.
TATCCGCCACGCATAGCCACGCAGCTGGATGATGTATTTACCAGCGTCGACGAAGATCAGGGTGATGAGATCTTCACCGTGGGTTTTCCCGATGATCGCTCAGGAGTCTGGTCGGCGACCTATGCCGAAGGCCAGGCGAAGGCCATCAAAAATTCTCAGCTCTTCTTCAATGCCGGTGTGATCAATGGCAATTCGGGTGGTGGCGTTTTGAAGAAGGAAACGCATATGCTCGTGTCCCTGGCCAATGGCGGGCGCCACAGTCTGGGCCAGGCGGGTTGGGACAAGGCGGAGAAAGAAGATCCCTTGTCCTGGAATTATGGGATTGGCCTTTGGTCGATCTATCCGCAGTCGCCTCTATTGCAGAAACTTTTCCCGGCGGGTGTGAATGCGCTCTATGCCGAGACCCTGCAGCCCAAGACGAAAATTTATCTGGCGATCACCGGAACCGAGTCGAGCGCCAAGCTTTGGATCGCGGCCTCGTCGCAGACGAAAAGGGTTTTGCTCTGCAGCGGTCTTGTCAAAGATTGCAGCGAGGACAGCCAGGGCGTGCTGAAGCTTTCTTTGCAGAATGTGAATCAGGGCCGTGCGTTCTATCAGTCGCCGGCGGCTCCGGAGTCCCTTCCCGAGATGACTCTCGTGGCCTTGGATCAGGAGGGCACGGTGATCGGTCAAAGACAGGTCGTGCTGGAAAAAGGAGAAGGCTCATGAAGATGATGAAGCTCTTTCTTATGCTGCTGGTCCTGAGTTCCTGCGGCAAAACCTGGCGTTCGAAGGCTGAGCCCGATACAAAATCGGCGCCTAAAAAGGCGGGTCAGCTGGATCGTTGGTCGGGGCGTAGCGATTATATAGATACGGGTTGGCAGGTCAAAAGCCAGCCTTGAACTTGCCTTCGCCCGAGGAAAGCACTAGATTGAGGGCTGATCTTTCCCTGGAGGACGGCCTTGAAAAGCATTCAGTATGAAACGCTGCACGGAAACGCGGCGGAAGCTTATATTGAAGACCTCGCGCGCCTGCGTATTCAGGTCTTTCGTGAGTTTCCCTATCTCTATGACGGCACCACCGCCTATGAAGCCCGTTATCTTCAAACCTATTTCCAATGCCCCGATAGTCTCATCGTTTTAGCCCGCGATGCCGATCGCATCGTCGGCTGCGCCACGGCCATTCCACTTAAATTCGAGGAAGATGAATTCAAACAGCCCTTCCTCGCTCAGAAGATGCAGCCCGACGCTGTCATGTACTTTGGAGAGTCGGTGCTTTTGCCTGAATATCGTGGGCTTGGGGTCGGCAAAACTTTTCTTCACAAACGAATTTCCTATGCGCAAAGCTATCCCGGCATTCAGTGGGCGGCTTTCTGCGCCGTCCGTCGTGCTTCGGATGACCCGAGACGTCCTTCCCCATATCGTCCTCTGGATACGCTCTGGCAAAGTTTCGGCTTTCACGCCGCGCCCGGCATGCGCACGAGCTATCGTTGGAAGGAGATCGGCCAGTCCAAGGAAACGGATCAGGACATGCAGTTTTGGTTGCGGCCCATTCCCTAGTCCCCGAACCCTGAACTGTTTGGACGAGCCCGCGGCTTTCAGCTAGGATGAAGTCTGGACCCGCGACAACAAAAGGGGATCTATGGAATTTAGCAGTTCACTCGATTCAGTGTTCTGGTTGAAGGTGCTGATGTCCGTTGGCTGTGGCTTTATCTTCGGAATCGAACGTCAACTGCGTGGCAAGCCCGTCGGCATTCGAACCAGCTGCATGATATGCCTGGGCACCATGGCTTTTATTCACCTCGGGCTGCTGCAGTCCAAGCAGGACGCCGACCATATTCGTCTGCTGGGACAGATTGTCACGGGCGTTGGTTTTCTAGGCGGTGGCGTGATCTTCACCCAGGGTGGCCTTGTTAATGGCGTCACCTCGGCCGCTGTGATCTGGCTGCTTACCGCCGTTGGCGCGGCCATCGGCTTTGGCCATTTCGGTGTGCCCATTGCCCTGTCGCTCGTCGGCGTCGGCATCCTTTGGGGCGTGCAGGTCCTGGAGCGTGGCTTTCGTGGACTGCGTCGCGGCGTGCATTCAGTCCGCATTCAAAAAGATGTACAACCCTGAGGTTTCCCGTCATGACCCAGACAACCAAAGCCGCCTCGCGCGTGCGCGTCGCTGCCGTCAACTATCGTCAGGAACGCCTGGCATCCTGGAATGCCTTCTCTGAAAAAATCGAGGAATGGACCCGGCTCGCGGCGGACTACCACTGCGACTTCATCTGCTTCCCCGAGTTTCTGAGCCTTCAGCTTCTGACACTGGAAACCCGATTGCTGCGCGGTTCAGCGGCCATTGACCGGCTCGCGCACTATACCGAACCGCTGCTCGCCCTTTTCAAAAAGCTGGCCCACGATCAGCGCATCAACATCATCGGCGGCAGTCATCTGCAGCGCAATGCCGCGGGGCTTTGTGAAAACATCACGCATGTCTTCACCCGTCAGGGCCAGCATTTCCAGCAAGGGAAAATCCATCCCACCCCAAGCGAGAGGATGGCCTGGGATGTTCACGGCAGTTCCAAGCTGCAGATGATCCCGACCGACTGCGGTCCCATCGCGGTCCTGATTTGCTACGACAGCGAATTCCCGGAACTCAGCCGCCATCTCATCGACCAGGGCGCGAAGATGATCTTCGTTCCTTTCTGTACGGATGACCGCCAGGGCTACCTGCGCGTTCGTCTGTGTTCGCAGGCCCGGGCGATCGAAAATCAGTGCTATATGGTACTGTCCGGTAACGTCGGCCTTCTGCCCGGCGTTTTCAATATGGATATTCAGTATGCCCAAAGCTGCATCCTGACTCCCTGCGATTTTGGATTCGCGCGTGACGGCATCGCTGCGGAAGCCGAACCCAACTCCGAAGGCCTGATCATGGCCGAGCTTCGTCTGGACGATCTGGATCATGCGCGAGCCGCGGGCACGGTCCGTAATCTTGCGGATCGACGCCTCGATCTTTATCAGGTTCAGTGGAAGGATACGCAGCCTTAAGCCGGGAAAGCACAGACGCTCTATGCATGGTTCATCGTTTCTTTTGGAACTTCTTATCCTGATTGGTTCGGCCACATTCGTGGCCACGGTGTTTCATGCTCTCAAACTTCCCACGATCATCGGCTTCATCGTCGCCGGCATGATCATCGGCCCCTTCGGAATCGGCTGGGTCGGCTCCGTTCCCGGCGCCGAGACCCTCAGTGAAATCGGCATCATCTTCCTCATGTTCACCATCGGTCTCGAATTCTCTTTGAGCCAGCTGAAGGATCTCAAACGCCATTTCCTTGGACTCGGCGGCAGCCAGGTGCTGGTCACTCTGAGCCTGACCGCCGTCCTCTGTCATCTCGCTTTCGATACGAGCTGGATGCAGAGTTTTTTCATCGGCTGCCTTGTCAGCCTCAGTTCCACCGCCATCATCATGAAGCTCCTTCAGGACAGCCGCGAATCCGCATCACCGCACGGCAATGCTATCGTCGGCGTCCTCCTTTTCCAGGATCTCGCCGTGATCCCGATGATGATGCTGCTGTCCCTGGTCGGGCTCGCCGGCAAGTTTGATGAAGCCACCGTCTGGGACCTCAAACTCCTCCTGAAACTTCTTGGTGCCGGTGTCTTTTTATTCTTCGCCGGGCATTATCTTATTCCCAAAGCGCTGCACCGCGTGGCCAAAACCGGCAGCCGCGAACTCTTTTTTTTCGCGGTCCTGCTGCTCTGCCTCGGCATCTCGTATTTGATGCAGCAGGTGGGACTGTCGCTGTCTTTCGGGGCCTTTCTTGCCGGTCTTTTGATCGCCGAATCCCCCTATGGGCGGCAGGCGATGAGCGATATCCTCCCGCTTCGGGATAATTTTCTCGGCCTCTTCTTCGCCTCGGTGGGGATGCTCGTCAACACCCGCTTCGTCCTTTCTCACATCGGCACCGTCCTGTCCTGGGTCTTGGCGCTGGCCTTCATAAAAATCGTCGTGACCTATGTCGTCGCTCGCGCCTGGCGCTATACGCATAGCGTCGCCATCATCGTCGCGCTCAGTATCTTTCAGATCGGCGAGTTCAGTTTCGTCCTGGCAAAAATGGGGCATGACTATGGGCTGATGGATAATGAAGGGCTGCAGTATTTCTTTGCCGTTACCGTTCTGACCTTGATTCTAAGCCCCTTCCTTTTCAAATGGGCTCCTATCTGGGCTCTTGCGCGCTCCGATGGCGAGAAGGGGGAAACGCCCGCGGAGACCCCCACGGCCCCAGGTTCCCCCAATAAAGAGGGTCATGCCATCATCGTAGGCTTTGGCGTCGCCGGACAGAACCTGGGTCGCGCCTTCAAGGGTCTTGGCATTCCCTATAAGGTGATCGATCAGAATTACAATAACGTGCTACTGCAGAAAAAAAATGGCGAGGACATGCTCTACGGCGACGCCTCACGCGTGGAAATTCTGGAGCATGCCGGTATCCATGAAGCCCGTCTTCTGATCATCGCCGTATCGGGAGCCGCCATGACCAAAGCGGTTTTGGACGCGGCCCATCGCATTCGAAAGGACATCACGGTGATCGCCCGGGTGCTCTATTCCCGTGACGTATCGATTATGGAACCCGGCCCGCAGACCACCCTTGTGGTCGCCGAGAACGAAACCACGATCGAACTCCTCGCCCGCTCGCTCATCAGTTTTGGAATCGCGGAAGAGGAAATCTATAACTTCATGGCCGAAGCCCGCCGCAACATGCACAACACGCATTCCGGGCTCTCCGATTTCCTGCGCACCTCCCTCGATCATTCCACCTGGCAGATGCTGAGCGCCCTGCATTCGGTGCAGCTTCGCCCCGACTCCTTCGCGGTCGGCCGTTCCCTGGATCAACTCATGCTGCGTACGCATACCGGAGCCACAGTCGTGACAGTCTATCGCGACAGGGAAGGTTCCCTCCTGCCTCAGGCGGGCATGAGCCTTGTGGCCGGAGATATCCTGCATATGGCGGGGGATCGGGAAAGTCTGCGGAAAGCCAGTCAGCTGCTCCTCAAAGGAGAGGGCCTCGTGTCCCATCCTTCGACTGCCACTGCAGTTCCAGGATAAGATCCTCCCCTTCACGGCGCCGGATCAGAGTCGCCTTCAGGGATTCGAGCAGCTCCTGCAGAAGGGAAAGGCGCATGGCCTCTTCCAGATCGTCCTTGGGCTTTCCTGCCGTGACCGCAAAGCGAATCCGCACGCGCGTCAGCTCATTATCCACAAGCACATGCAGCTGAAGCGCCGAGCCCGGCTTCGTCGGCCGATGACCAAAGGCCTCTTTCAAGGCTGTGATCACCAGCATGGTCAAGCGCCCCAAAGGACCGCTGACCAGCGCGTGATCGGGCTGAATATCCGTGGAAAGAGTCCAGCCTGCTTCGGCTGCGCGCCGGTAGCAGATATTACCAATATGATCGAGCCAGGTGCGGCCTTGCATCTCCTGACGATCCTCATGCGCCTTTGGTCGCGAAAGCAGGGCAAACGACTGGGAAACGCCATTGATGCGACTCACGTCCTCCTGCATCCCCTGCAGGATCAGCAGATTCTGTCCATCATGCTGAAGGTTTTTCAGCTGCTGTCCGAGGAGCCTGAGCGGCTCGCCGATTAAAATCGCGGCGCTATCCGCCAGCTCATTCACTTCCCTGAGACGCGCCGACAGAAGTTGCCAGTCCTTCTCGGCCACCAGCTGACCATGCGTGGAATCCATAAGGGAAGCGAAGGCAGCGGCCAGCACCACGCTTGTGAAGATCACCAGCAGCAAAGTCGATTGGAACCTTTGCACGTACTGCGGAAAAGTCTGAGCGAAGGAAATCTGCAGACCGTAGGCCTTAAGATCCATCATCACCAGCACATGGCAGCATAAAAGGGCAATGGAGACCAAAAGAGCCACTCGCGGCCGCGCCACCAGAAAAAGACTGGCTGCCATGACGGGAAACCAATGCAGGGCCGGAACCAGAATACTGCGTCCCCCTATCGCCGCAAAACTCACGATCACACCATAAAGCACAATAATATAACCGACCCCAATCACCTGCGGCCGCGGTAAAAATTTCAGCACGAGCATACTGATCAGACCGAAAGCAAAAATAACCGATCCACTCAGCAGCACATTGTCCATGACCTTTTCCACAAACAGCTGCTGAATAAGATTGGTGGTCATGGAAATCAAGCCCAGCGTGCAGATCAAAGCCGTGGCCCGGGCGCGAAAGCGTTGCGACACCGACCACGAGCGCGTGACCGGCGGCAGCGCGCGATCAAGGCCCGCGATGGCGAGGCGGATCAGGCGATAAGGCCAGCGCTGCCGTCTTTTCTCCTGGGCCTGGGTCGCCTCACGACTGGACATCAGCCGCGAATTGCCGAATTGCGGCGGCCTATCCTGATCCGACTGCAGCGAGGCATAGCTGCGTGGAATTTCAAGGTCACTCCAATCCGCAGCGCTATTCAAATCATCCACCACATGCCAGAGCCGATCCAGGGCATCGCGCATGCGTTCGATCAATCCATCCTGCATATAGGGCTCAAGGCGCTGCGTCTGGAGCAGCCTTTGATAATGCACCAGGGCCGTGTGCACGATCGCAAGCGGATTGTTCACCTCATGGGCAAGGTTCCCGAGCATCTCGCCGATCATCGACTTATGCGCAGTCTGAGCCCGCACCACATGCTGGCTTTCCAGCTCACCTTCCATCCGATCGTTATAAAGCGCGAGGGTGTGCATCATCCCGACGATGGCCATGACAGCCAGGATCTGATTGAAAAAAGCCTGATAAAAAAGCCGATCGAAGCTGCGAAAAACTCCGAGGCCATGACCATAGATGCCGTTGCCATGCAGGGCAACCATCACAGCCAGACAAAGTATGGCGGCCATCATCAGCCCCTGGCGTCGACCGGACAGAAAGCTTACGAATAGAATGATCCAGGGCAGCCAGTAAAAGTAACCGACGTAAACCGTCTTCAGAGCCAGAATGTGGGTGATGCCGATGGGCGTGACAAAGAGTGCAAAATAAAGCGCAGCCTCGCGAAAGCGGCCTGTCTTTCGCACGTACATCAGGACGGCAAGGGGAACCAAGGGCATGAGCAGGGGGCTGACCTTGCCGATCCAGGGCATGGGCAGCATCAGCAGCTGGGGGGCAAGGATCGCGGCCGACATAAAAAAACCGAGCATCGCGATCACCAGAATGCCAAGCCGATAGCGCTCATCACGATTGCCGGGCCGCACCTTGGCCGGCAGAAAGGCCTTCAGCCACCATCCATAACGCTGCTGCTTCTCCGCTTCAATCCGATGCAAGGCCTCGCTCCTCGTCAGTAAGGCGGCAATGAAGAAACTCATGTAACATAAGCTGACAGCTGTACCTTCGCCTGGGGTTTTGCTAATTGTAACAACCAGTATCCGTCCCGGCTATTGGAGTGTTCCCATGGATCCAGCTATTGCGAATGAACGTCCCCTTCTTATCCGTTGGATGGTCTACGCTCGGGCCATCCTCATCAGTCTTCTGCTTTTCGTGCCGCTCCTTGTGATCAACGCTTTGCAGACCCTCTCGCTGATCGTCAAACCTCTGTCAAAACCCCTCTTCCGTGGCATCAACCGCCGCCTTGCCCAGGTCTACTGGTCAATTCTGGTCTGGTTCCTGGAAAAAGTGTATCGCGTCCGCCTGAAATGGCAGAGCGCGGAGCTGCCGTCCCGTGAGGATGCCATATTGATAGCCAATCATCAAACCGCCGTGGATGTCCTGCCCCTCTTTGCACTGGCGGCGCGCAGCGGGCGTATGGGTGACATGAAATTTTTTGTCAAAGACGTCTTCAAATATATACCCGGTCCTGGCTGGGGCATGGTCTTCCTCGACTGCATTTTTCTGAAGCGTCGCTGGATGTCGGACCGGCGTCGGATCAAGGTCACCTTTGAACGCTTCCGCACGGAAAACATTCCGCTCTGGCTCAACATTTTTCCCGAAGGCACGCGCTTCCGATTAGACAAAGTGCGTGAGGCCCAAATCACAGCCAAACACTATCAGCTGCCGCTCTGCGAGCATGTCCTCGTTCCTTACGCCAAAGCCTTTGAAACCAGCATCCTCGGCCTGAAGAATCAGGTCCAGGCAGTCTATGATATCACGATAGGGTACCCGCAGGGCATTCCTTCCCTTTGGCAGATGCTCTGCGGGGATGTGAAGCAAATCGAAGTGCGCGTGGATCGCTTCCCGCTCACGTCCCTGCCGCAGGAAGCCCAGGGTATCGAACAGTGGCTGAATGAACGCTTTTGGGCGAAAGAGCAGCATCTGCAAAGACTGCATAAGAGTGGAAGCTTCACGACGCCGAAGAAACAGGCGTCGCAGGCGTTGCCGCTTTGCGCAGATAAAGGGTGGACGGCAGGCTGATGACCAGCGAAAACGCGCAGTAATCCGCGCGTGCCGGAGTGCCTTCCAGGACCACGCGAATGGAACCTCCGGCCTCTTCGATGAAACTCTTCACAGCATCCATGCCGATTCCACGACCGGAAACCTCGGTGAGCGTATCCGCTGTACTGAGCCCCGGATAAAAAATCAATTCCGCCAGCTGCTCGGGCGGCGCCACATGGCTCGCCGACAGGATGCCAAGCTCCAGAGCGCGACGCTCCAGCTTATAAAGGGAAAGTCCCCGCCCATCATCCGTGATGCAGATCTGCAGGCGGTTGCGTATCTCGCTCAGCACCATGGTCAAGGTGCCTTCCGCTTTCTTGCCCTGCTTCAGCCTTTCAGCCGCGGGTTCGATGCCATGATCCAGAGCATTGCGGATGATATGGATCAGGACTTTGCGCAGAAGCTGCTGCGCCTGGTAGCTCATGCCGCAGTGAATGCCGGTGATGATCACCTGCGGCTGGGCCTTGCCGAGATCCCTTGCGATTTTTTCCGCTGGGGCGCTGATATCCCTCAGCACCACATGCGAATCCTCGAAGGCCAGTTCTTCAAATTTGATCAGAGCCTCCGCCAGCGCATCATTGAATCCACTGCCCACGCTGTCACTCTCCAGGCTTTTGAGCATCTGCGTATGCTGCACCAGGAACTCGCGATCGACCGATATCATCGATGATTTCTGGGTCGTGCGTCCCAGTTTCGTTTCGTTGACCCGCCTGTAGTATTCGATCATGTCCTGCGTGCGGATCACTTCCTGGGCCAGCCGCGACTGCTCCCAGACCATTTCGGGATCTTTGAGCAGGAGCGCATAGCTCTGCTCGACCTCGTGCAGCCAGCCTGTCAGCGTCGTGAAACCCAAAGTGCGGGCCGCGCCTTTGATGGTATGCATGTTGACGAACAGGATCTTTAAAATCTCAAAGTTCCGATTCTTGTTCAGGTTCACGAGCCGCAGATTCTCATCCAGCATGCGGACGCTGGTTTCATAGAAAATGGAGAATTTCTCGGCCGACACATCCACGAGTTCCTGAATATACGATAGTTCCCGCTTCTGCTCCTGGGCCTCGGCCTCATAGCGCCGCATTTCCGTTACATCATGGCAGGTGATGAGGAACTTGGTGATGATGCCCGCCTTGTCGACCACGGGATTCCAGGTCATCTGCAGTATTTTGAAGCCAGCATCTTTGAGTTGAATGCGAAGCTCCGTCGGCAACTGGCCGCTATTCAGCTCGAAGGCCAGCGCCTCTTCACCGAGACAGCTGCTGAGAGCGGCCTGGATGCGTTCGCGGTCATCGGTCGAAAGATTTGAACGCGACAGGAGCACTGCATCCAAAGTTTCGCCGGCAATGTTCTCCCGGGATAAAACCGTCTGCAGGTGCCGTGAATAGCCTTTGTCAATAACGCCAGGCGCGATCAGATTCATCACGCCCTGCGGGATGTGATCGAGCATCGACCGGATATCGAGCGTCTGCCGATCCACTTCCTCGGCCAGGTTGCGGCTCAAACGATCAGCCGTGCGGAAGGCGGTGGAAAAGAGTTTGGCAATCACCTGGCTCTGGCTGAAGATCAAGGCCACCATTCCATAGGGCATTAAAAATACGGGAGTTCGAATGGTGCCGAGGCCGATGAGGACATCATGCCAACCGCAGACCACCACGGAAATCATACCGAGAAGGGCAAGGAACGATCCTTCTTTTTTCCTGCGCATGGCTGTTATGACCAGAATCAGGACCGCGACCGAGACGGCCAGCGAATGCAGTATCATCATCGGCAGAATCCGCGGGTAGATCGTGGCATCCGTGACCGCGATGAAAATCGTGAGGATCACCATGGCCAGGTGATTCCATTTCAGATGCTTCTGCCAGCGGTGAAAGCCAAAGGTATGCGCAACGAATACCAAAAGCGCACTGGCCGAGAGCGGCATGGCTGTGAATTCAATTTTGCGAATCGCCTCATAGAGGTCGATGTGCGAGCGGGGAAATAAAAAGGCGGTGAAAAATCCGCTGGTCGTGACCTGCCTCGCCAGGATCAGGACGCAGAAACTGGCGAGCCAGAGGCTGCTGAGATCCTCGCGCCGGTGCAGATAGAGGCTCAAATTATAAAGTGTCATGATCAGGAGCATGCCGATCACGATGCTCTCGCTCAGCTTGATCCAGTCACGCTCTCTTTCCATGAGCGCCATCGGTCCAAGGGTCGGCGTGATCCAAAGGTTGGGACGCACATAGAAAAATCCGGAAAGATGGATCACCACATAGTAAGGACCTTCGCCCTCGGGGGCCTTGAAGCGTCCCAACTTCTCGATGATCTGGGGGATGGATTCCTGAGGCCTCGGTCCGGGCAGACCAGCCTGGGCCACAAGCTGCGTTTTCTGCGGCGCGCCGGCTTCCACGAAGAGGACCTTATAAGCGGTATCACCCCGCAGTTTAAGGCCCAGTTCCGAAGCCCAGACAGGCACGTTGCGCAGCTCCAGGACATAAGTGCCCCAAACATGCTGCGGCATGGGCTGACCATCCGGACCGGGCATGGCTCCCAGAGCCCCGGGCACGGGCACCATGGTAAAAGGCCGATCGGAAGGCCATTCCTTGGAAAAGTCCTGGGCTTCCAGGAAAGCCCCGGGATAGAAGCGCCAGAGTCCATTCAGCTCGACTTTGCTCTTTGGCCCCAGCTTTTCCTGGGATAAATCAAGACGCCCCTCGCTCACGCTGACCGCCAGGGCCACCGTGCTCATGAGCCATCCGATGATGAAAAGAGTCCAAAGCCGCATGTAAACTCCAGGAAATCTCCTTTCTGCCCATCGGCGCGCCCGCTGAAATATTTATCTGGCGATTTGAACTTGAAAGTAAGGCTTCACGGATCACCAAACAAATCCGCTGACTGCTGGATATATGAGGTTAATTTCGGATTACGTATCTCAAGTGCAGGTTGTGCATTCCGAAATCGGAATTGCAAAGAATGAAATAGGAAGCGGAAAAAACGTGAAAACCGGCCCATTTTTTAAGAACTTTATTCTGGCGCTCGCCTTGCTCCTGGCTTCTCCATTGGTCCGGGCCGAGCCCCATGCGATCGATCTGCCGCGTCCGGGCGAATCCGGCAAGATCCTGCTTTCTCATTCCTTTCAGGTACTTTTTGATCCTTCGCGTCAGCTCGAAGCCCAGGACCTTCTGAAGGCCGAGCATGACGGTCGCTTTCAGGATATGAACGGCCAAGACGTCTATCAGCTTCAGCGCGGCCATTTCTGGTTGCGCGTGACGCTGGTGAATCCGGCGGCCGAGCCGGCCTCCTATCGACTGGTCAACCACTTCCCCTATTCTGATCGCATCCTCCTCTATCAACTGGAAAACGGCAGCCTTACGCCGAAGGCGCAGCGGGGGGATTTCATTCATGCAGGACCCGAGGCCAACGACCATCGCCTGCCCAATTTCCCTTTGCGCCTCGCCCCCGGTCCCACGACCTTCTATGTGCTCTACGATACGATGGGGGCGGTGAATCTGCGTTTTTCGGTGATGACCGAAGAAAGCTTCACGAGCACCAGCCGCTCTGATTCCATGTTCGTGGGTCTGCTCTTTGGCTTTGTGGCGGTGATGATTGGCTATAATATTTTTCTCGCGATCCGCCTGCGCAATCCGTCCTATTACCTTTACGTGGGCTATATCGCCAGCTTTGCGGTCGTACAGCTGATCTTTACCGGAACGGCCCAATACCTGCTGCCTGAATCCTGGTTGACCACCATCATCCTGAATCAAGGCCTTGTGATCAGCGCGGAGCTGACGGCGATCTGTGGTAGCCTTTTCGCGATCTCCTTTTTGAGCATCCCGATAAATTCACCGTTGCTCTATAAGATGATGCTCGGCTTTTTTCCACTGGCCGCCTTTGATATCGTCCTCTCCTTCGTTGATTTTGATAAATCGGTAAGCTTTGTGCTTTTCACCAACACCTATATCTCGGTCGCCCTTCTCCTGGCTGGTGTCCAGGGCTGCATGCGGCGCTATAGGCCGGCTTATTTTTATCTTGCCGCCTGGAGTTTTCTGATCGTCGGCAGTCTGATCACGATGGCCCGCATCTATGGATTCCTACCCGACAATGCCTTCACGAGCTGGAGTCAATTCGTCGGCGGCGCTATGGAAGTCGTGCTGCTGTCGCTGGCCATGGGCGATAAGATGAGCCTCATTCAGGAAGAGTCCCACCGCGAGATCAGCAAGCTGGCGACTGATTTGAATGTGGCGAACTCCGCGCTCAAGGATCACATCGAGAACGTGGAAGCCATCGTCGAGGAAAAGACCCGCGACATCAAATCCATGCTTGCCAATATTCCTCAGGGAATTTTCATGATCTCGGCCCAGGACGGAATGATCATGCCCGACTATTCGGTGCATCTGTCCTCGATCCTCGGCACCAAAACCATCGCCGGCCGCAGCGTGCGCGACATCCTTCTTTCGCGCAGCGATATGTCCGCGGACCAGATGGATCAAACGGAAACAGTGATCATGAGCGCCCTTGGGGATAGCAGCCTCAACTTCGAAGTGAATCAGAATCTTCTGGTGAAAGAGCTGCTCTTCAGTTTGCCCCAAACCTCGAAAATCCTGGAACTCGAATGGAATCCCATCTGCGATGACGAGGACCGGGTGGAAAAAATCCTGGTCACGCTGCGGGACGTCACGCAGATCCGCGAACTGGAACGCCAGCGCGAGGAGCAGCAGCGCGAACTCGAAGCGATCGGCAAGGTGTTGAAGGTGCCCTCCGACAAGTTCAATAATTTCCTCGCCACCTGCGAGGACTTCATGGGTTCCTGCGCGAAAACCCTGCAGAGTGAACGCACGCTGAATACGAAGTCGATCAATAAGGTCTTCATGAACATTCACACCATGAAGGGCATGGCGCGAACTTACCATCTCGATGACCTCGCCAACGCCTTCCATGAATTTGAAAGTCAACTGGAGCCGCATCGCAATCGCGAGGGGGCTCAGCTGGAATCCAGCGTCCTGGGCCGCTATCTGCAGGGCGCGGAGGAGCGGATCCAATTCTATCAGCAGATCAATTCCGAAAAGCTCGGCCGTAAATCAGGCAGCAAGGCGGATCTGGATCAGCATGCCTGGATTCGATCCAAGGTGCAAAAACTCCGCGGCATCGATATGAGCCGCATGAAACCCGAGGAACGGGAAACCTTGAGCCAGGTCATCGAAGGACTGGAGCAGCGTTATGCGGTCAACCTGGAAAAATCGCTGGAAACGATCCTTCACTCCCTGCCGGATATGGCCAACGTCCTGGGCAAGGCGTCACCGCAAGTGATCTTCGAGCATGATGAGGTGCTTTTGAGCAGTGAAGGCCAGCTGCTGGCGGAGCGCATCTTCGTGCACCTTCTGAACAACGCGATAGATCATGGGATCGAATCCATCGAGGAACGAAAGAAAGTCGGCAAACCGCGCCGCGGTGAAATCCGCATCAATACCTGGCTCGAAGGCGACGAACTTTTGATTACGATTCAGGACGATGGGCAGGGCCTCAATCTGCGTAAAATCTTCAAAAAGGCCATGGAACGTGGTCTTTTCAAGAGCGAGCCCCCGACCGCCGCGGAGCTTGCGAATCTGATTTTTGAAGCCGGATTCAGCACCAAGGAAGAAGCCACCCTGACCTCGGGTCGTGGCGTGGGCATGGATGCCGTGCGCACCTATCTAATCAATTTCAACAGCTCCATCGAACTGCAGCTGATGGAACCAGACCGTCTGCGCGGCGATTTGGAGCCCATGGCCTTCCGCTTTCTTCTGCGACTGGAGCAAAAGCTCTTCATCCAGCCTCATCGGCAGAAGGTGCAGGAAGTCGCCTAAGCGGATTCAAGATCAATGCCCTGCTCGTCCAGAAGTCTCACGAGCGATTTTTCCACGACCAATCGAAACCGCCTCAGATGCGACAGCACCGTGTTCGGACACAGCCCCAGGTCGGCCGCCACGGCCGCCACGCTCTGGCCGTCGCGATAGAAGCGCTGGGCCACACGCCGCCTTATAGGGGACCGATGACTGTCGATCAGCTGCTGCAAAAGCCGGAGTGAGAGTTCAAGATGCCAGGACTGGGATGGGAACGACGACGCCTGCCGATTCTCCGGCCGCGCATGCAGGACCTCCTCGCTCAGATCCTCAAGCGCAACCATGGGCCGCATGCGCCGCATCTCGCTCAGACAGCGATGTCTCGTGACGGTTCCGATCCAACTGGCCAACGCCTGCTCATGCACGAGCTGTTCTTTTTTCTCCCAGATGATCAGGAAAACCTCCTGGCAAACCTCCTCCTGCTGCTGCGGGCTCAGCGGGAAATTGGCGGCAATACTGGCCACCAGCCGATTGTAATGATGATACAGCGGAGCAAACGCATCCGATTGCAGGGACCTGACCGACGGCATAGCGGACTCCTTCCATGAACCCTTCTCAGCTCTCACTTGCCATGTAGCATCAGTCATGCCATCGCAATATACGGTCTGTTTACGCATTTTCTTGCATAATTGGACCGTATTTTACAGATTTTTGTGGAATGCCCGGACGGCGAGTATACAAAGATGTTCCAAGATCGTGCGCAGCAAGATGAGCTGAGATCAGAACTGAAAGGACATGCGCAGACCAGCATAGGTCGTATAAAGTGATTCCGCATAGGCCGCATCCGTCTCGACGCTGACGTTGCGAATCTTATACCCAAACGTCAAGTCGAGCAGTTTCGACGTGAGTTTGATGCTGCCGCCCAGATCGATATCGAGCCTTTGCTTGATACTGATCTCCTGATCTATGGCATTTTTCATGGTTGGCAGCGTGGCCGTCATCAGATCGAGGTAGACGGAACCACCCCGCCCCACTCCCCAAAGGACGCCGGTATTAAGGCCCATGCCTGAGCCTGCCGCATCCACGAGTTCGGTGCCTTCCTTATTCGCCGTCATCTCCAGCCGGGTGAAGAGGGCGCCCAAATAAAAAAATCCCATATGGTAGCGCACGCGAGTATCCTGCCAGTTCATATCCACTTTGCTACTGTTCAGTTGGAAATTGGTCGTGTCCCGATCAAAGTGCAAAAGGAAGGCGAGATTGGAGTTGCTTCCGGCATACCCTCCCAGTCCATAACGGAGAGCGGTCCCGGTATCATTGCTGCCAACCAGCTTGCTTTTGGAAGTGGTAAAGGCATACTGAACATCAAAGAGAAAATCGGACTGCGGTCCGCGCCCGGATCCTTGCGCCATGGCAGTTCCGGCTCCTCCCAAAAGGATGAGGCAGGTGGCCCGGCAGAACTGGATCCAAGGTTTCACGCAGTCTCCTGTATTGGCGAACGTTTCACGTATTCTGCTGTTTGTCCTGTTTCAGCTTTCCCTTCCCTTTATCGGCAGCTGAAGCTAAGGATTGAGGAAAGGCATAGCACCCTTGAATGGACGAGTGGACACATGACAAAAATCCTGATGGTGGGCCATCGGCAGGGACTGGTGGAAGCCGCCAAGAGCCAGGCTCTGGATTTTCTTTTATGGAATGACAAGGAACTGAAGAACCCGCTTCCCGCACGGCATCTTGTCAAACTGCCTTGGCCGCGGAATCCGCGCGACTGGCGCCATGTGAAGCCGAAGATTCTCGCTCTCGGTCCCTTCAACGCCATCATAGCCGGATCCGAGCGGGCCATCCCCCTGGTTGCAGCTCTGAGGCGCGCCACGGGCCTGACCCGGATGGCCCCGATCAATCTGCTGCGCTGCCACGACAAGCTCCTGATGAAAAACAGGCTCCAGAGCGAGGACATTCCTTTGAATCCCTACCTTTGGGGCCAGGGCTTGAGCGCCGATCACATCTGGGAAACGCTGGGCCCGCGCATCGTCTGCAAGGACCGCTCCGAGTCCGGCGGTCGATCCATCCAGATCTATCAGCAAAAGACCGAGCTTTTACGGGAACTCCAAAAACGTCAAAGGCTCTTCGAGGCCTTCAATCCCCATCCCGAGTTCAGCGTCGAAAGTTTTGTGGAGAACGGCCGCATCGTCTTCACCAATATCACTCAATATTACCTGCGGCAGCACATCAATATCCTGCCCGCCTTGCTGCCCATGGCCGCGCAGGCGAAGATCCTGGATCTGAATGCGCGCGTGCTCGGCATCATGGGCGTCACACGCGGCATGACCCATGTGGAAATCTACCTGGGCCCCGATGGTCCCGTATTCGGTGAAATCGCGGTGCGTCCGCCGGGTGGTTACATCATGGAGCTTTTGCAGCTCGCCTATGGTTTTCCCGCCTGGGAATCGTTCCTGCAGCTCGAACTCGGCCGTGCCGTCAGCTTCCCGCAAAGCGCCCAACGCATGGCGGCCGTGCATGTGCTGCATCCGGGGCAAGGCATTATTCAAGCCATCAAAGGCTGGCCCGCGGTAAAAAATCATCCGTCCGTGCATCGAGCGAAACTCAAGGTCGCCGTGGGCGATCGCCTGAAGACACGGGCCGCTGTCGGTGAGGATGTCGGTTACGTTCTGCAAACGGCAGAGAATTGGGACGGGCTGATTCCGGCCGTCGAGGATATTCGAAGGCTTCTGCAATGGACCATGGAAAAAACGGGCTGAATGTCAGGAGGCAGGTTTTTCAAGAACGCACTGGCCAAGGGGAAGCGGGCAGGTCTTCGGAAGATCAGGATTGCCGATCGCGGAAACCCAGAGGCCAGGAATCGCGGAAAGAGCGCTGATATCGGTCAATTTATTGGAATCCAGAATTAATTTCTGAAGCTTCGGCAGGCCGGCGAGCGCATCGACCGTGGTCAGTTTATTGCTGCTCAGATTCAGAAAGCGCAGCTCATGCAGAGCCAGAAGCGGCGTCACATCCCGAAAGTTCTGGTGATCCAACACCAGCTCCTCCAGCTGCGTCAACGGCATCAGGGGACTCAGATCCGACATCCATGGGGCCGCTTTCAGGCCGGAAAATTCAAGTTTTTTTTTAGCCTGAAGCGCCGTATCAGCAGCCGCGCAATCAGCTTCGGCCAAAGTCTTCTGTCCGACTTCACGCAGAAGGAGGATCACGGTCTTGTGAGCTTCCCAAAGCGCCCGATCTTCATCACTCAGATTCTTTGCGAATTCACAGTAAGCGGTGAAGGTCGGCTGAGGATCAGGATTATAAAGACATTGCGCACCCTCGGGACAGGCCTTGATTTTCTGCGGATTGGCCAGCGCCTTCAGAGTCTTCAGTTCCTTCAAATCCGCAACCGATGAAAAATCCTCGATCTGATTCTGCGAAAGATCCAGCATCTGCACCTGAGGCAGCTTGGACAGAACGCCGATATCCTGGATGTTGTTATTGCGAAGGTCCAGACTGCGAAGGCTGGTGGCCTCAGCAAGAGCGGCAATATCCGTGAGTCCTGCATTGGCGACGATCAAGGTATGAAGGCGTGGCAGGCTGGAGAATTTCACCTGCTCCAGCTTGATGCTGTCGTTGGCGCTGATATCAAGGACCTCAAGCTGGCTCAGGCTTTCCCAGGGCACCTGGGTCAGATCAAGGTTTCCCGCATTCGACCCAAGGTTCAGCACCCGCATTTTTTTCAGGCGGCCCAGGAAGCTCAAATCGTAGGGAATCCGCGCCTTGCTCGCAAAATCATAGTTATTGCCGAGCGTGAGTTCTTCCAAATCCTCAAGCTGGCCCAAGGCTGTGACATCGCCGAGGCGATTGCCGACCAGCTCAAGCTTCTGCAGTTTTTTAAGGCCCATCAAAGGCCGCAGGTCTGTAAGCTGCCGATCCTTGAGCGCGAGGTTACTGATATCAAAACTCACGCCGGTATATTTGAACGACGTCCAAAGAGCCATCTGCGCCGCGGCGCGTTTGGGATCCGTCACGACCTGATCCAATTCGAGGATCTCGCGTTTGCCTTCTTCACCGAAGCTCGACATCATGGCTTCGGCTGTCACCCACAAGGAATCTTCAGGATTGTTATAGGCCAGCATGCGCGCAAGGTCAGGGTTCGCACCCAAGCTCTCTGGACGATCGACGGGCAAAAGGCCGGCGCCTTGGGGATTATTTTTTTCATCGAAAGAAAGGCTGACGCCCGACGAGGACTGCAGCCAATCCACATAAGCCCCGGCGAAGGTATAAATGGATTCACCCGATTCACAGATCCGCGCCGAATCCCAGACCGCCGAACTGTTCAGAGCAAGGTTTTTGCCGTTCAAATCACCCAGCACGTACCAGCGGCCGTTCACCTGGGCAAAGGCCGATCCCCCGGAGTCCCCACTGCAGGTTCCAAAAAGCGGCTTGGGACCGATGACCATCAGCTGCTGAAAATGCGCGACGTTCACAAAGCGGCGCAGATAGGTCTGAACCTGAAGCCTCTGTCCGGAGCAGCCGGCCTCGCTTGCAGGGCAATCCGTTTTGGTGCGGCCAAAGCCCGACAGAAGCACGGCATCGGTCTTGCCGATGACCGGCTTCAGCTGATCCGCCGAACGCAAGATTTCCGCAGGTTCGTAGCCAGCGGGCGCGACCCCATCGAGCTTGACCCAGGCGATATCGAAGTTCGGATAATATCGGGAACCATCTTTCGGGCGATAGGCTTCAAAGGCAAGGACGGGAACGGTCACCGCCTGCGGATCGTCTTCACCCTGACCGAAGAGCACGACGAACTGCTTCCCTGATTTCAAGCCGTCTATGCAGTGCGCCGCCGTCAGCACGAGATTGGGCGCAATCAGGGTACCGCTGCAAAACGAGTCAATCCCACTGCGATTCACCTTGGACAGGGAAACCGTGGAGCGAAAAGCCGGACTATTTTCGGGCACGACCTGACCGCCTACCATGTCCACATGGGAGCTTGAGGGGCTCGCGCCGCCACAGGACAGCATAAGGAGGATAAGACCGAAAAAAGCCATGGTTTTCAGCATGCAAGGGTCCTTCGTGAGCGAACTTTAGTTAAATTGACATCGTCGATTATGAGGAAATCCCAGCACCCGTTCGCTACCAGAGACAGGGGAAGGGCGCAAGTGTAGATTTACTAAGATGGAAAAGGCTTTGCGGCCCCGTTCATGCTGCGTGCTTTGTCTGAGAAGGCGCCTCGGTGAGAGGAATCGAGATGAGATAACAGGTATCAGGGCTATAAGGATCGAGCGTCATCTGGCCCCCGATATTATCCAGAAAGTCGAGACTGAGACGCAGGTTGACATCCCATGCGCTGCGTTGAGACGTCTGCTCCTGGATAGCCCGACGCTCCTGATAGGAAAGACTGGGACCGCTGTCCAGAACACGAATCTGCATCTGCCGTCCATAGATGCGGAGCTGCAGGCGAACCCAGGCAGGTTCCTGCCCGGCTGCGGCCTCGACTCCCTTGTTCACGAGGGAGACGAGAGCGAAGAGCGCCGCCGCCACTGGTACATGCAGCCTGACCTGCGGTTGATCCGCGGTGAAATCGAGGCTGACGCCGCGGGCTATGGCCTTCTCACGGGTGAGCTCATTGAGGTGATTTAAAAAATCGACGGCGCGCAGCGAAACCACATCCTGTCCGCCGTGCGTCTGGCTGAAAAGGAGCAGGCTTTCTGTCAGGCGTTCCAGTTCCGTCAGCGCCTGGTAAAGGCTCTGCATGATCTGCGGCCCCCGATTATGCAGGGTATCATTCGCATTCCACTGCAGCACTTCGTCCATTTTTTTCTGCATGCCGCTGATCGGTCCCTGCATGTTGCGGCTGATATCGCGGGCCATATCACCGAGCAGACTGAGACTCGCGCGATGCAGGCTCAGAGCCGTGGCTGTTTTATTCGCGCTATCCGCCCTCTGCCGACTGACTTCCACCGAAGTCATGATCGCAAAGGACGCGATGAAGCCTGACCCCAGAGTTCCAAGGATGATGGTGACGGACAGATCGAAATTCAAGCCCGCCATCAGCACAAAACCAAAATCCCGCGTGAACCAGATCACGAGCATGGACTCGATGAAAATGGAGGTCACCGCCAGCATCCCGAGCCAACGCCCGCAGAGCAGGATGGAGGCGAAGGAGAGAAGAGGATACCAGGCATGGATGGGGGAGAAGGCTGACTTCACGAAAAAAATCAGATAGGTCGAGAAGCAGCTGGCGATCATGGTCATATAAAGTGCGGCCACCCATTCCGGGCGCTTGGCGCGCCGCACGGTCAGATAACCCAGAAGACTGATGATAGCGATGGGCACCTCAAGGCCGACGACTTCGTCATAGCGTTTGAAATAGATGGCACTCATGCCATTGACGATGGCGAGGACGAGACCGATCAAACAGATATGATTCACGGCCCTTTGGCGAAACGCATCCAGTGAGCTGGGTCCGCGGCGGTCCCGCTTCACCCGGCGATCAAAGATGCGAATCAATGTCAGAAAAAACCACTGCATACGATCCTAACCGTGAGCACGACGTGAAATTTCGCTGAGCTTCTGCGTTTTTGCCTGCAGCTCGCGCATGACCGTCTGCACATCCTCCACTTTCGTATCGCTGCGTTTCGCCAGACCATCGAGCTGCTGCAGCTGGCTGCGAAATTGTCCCAGCTCTTCGTGCAGCTCCTGAGCAATGCTACCCATGCGTTCCCCACGTGTGGCCAGCCGCGCGGCTTCATCATCCGTCATCCGCAGGAGCACCGCACGCACTTCGGCCCGATTTCGAATCACATCATAGGCGACCATGAGCATGAAAAAGCAGATCTGAATCACGAGGATCTGCAAGGTGATGCTCGCCAGCAGCGCATCGGCATCCTGAAAGCGGCCCACCGTATGGCCGAAGCGGGCCGCATGCTGCATGATCCCGGCAAAGAAAAGCAGGGCGAGCCCGGTATAGATCGCGGCGGCCTTGACCCCGAGCACCAGGACGGAAAAAACGATCAGAAAAGGAATCCACACCCAATAAAGGGCATGAACCGTTCCGGCCATGAGCTGCGCCCAAGCGCAGAGCGCGCTGGAGTAAAACACGTAGAGGCTGCCGCAGACCTTCAGCCAGCCGGTGCTGCGATAGAGCCAGATTAAAAGAAGCGGGATGAAGACCAACGTCAGGACAATGCCGGTCGTCTGCCACAGAGTGAAGGCGGAGGATTCAAAGAGGAAAAGGAAAGGATTGAGCAAAGATCCCAAAAGCGCGGTGCGCACCAGGGCCCGGCTGCGGTAGACGTCGATGACCCTTCGCTTCGGGTCCATTTTGGGCAAAAGCGAATCCATGAGACGATTCCAAAGTTTTTGCTGCTGCTTCACGGCCGCTCCTCATCGTGCGAGACCTGCGAAGAAGGCATCGGAATTTCAGCAAAAAACTGGAGAGGTCCCGGCGGTGAATGCCGGGACGAATTCTCACATCCGGTGTGGGATCACCAGAAAAAGACGAACATGGAAAGAGATTAAATGATTTCCCGTCCGGCGATATATCCGGTGCTACGGGTATTGCAACCGCAGGTTCGGTTGCCAGCGGACTCGAACAGTGCACCGCAGGAGATGCAGGTGCGGATCTTGATTTTGATGGGGGAAAGATTCGCCAAACGTCTAGCGTGGTTCTTCAGCTCGATGTCCTTGACCACCGAAGGCGGAAGACGCTTGATTTTGTTGGCTTGAAATTCCCGCTCGATTTCTTGCGTCATCAGCAAGTGCCCCTTTATACTTGAGTCACACTCAACATGCGAAGTATCGACGACACGTAAAGCCATCAAAATGTCGCAAAATTATTAAGAAATGTCAAGAAAAACAAAGAAAATACAATGAATATGCAAACTGCGCCAGGTAAATTTTGCTCCGCTTCATTTTTTTCAATCGCGCTTCTGTGGCCCATGTCGTGTACGACGTCTGATTCTGCACCGGCTCAGTCCGACCTTTCCGAAAATCATAGTGGACCGCTCAGGGACCCGACGTCACAGGCTTTTGCCAAATTGATCGATCGCGAATTGGCAGCATCATTTCCGCATTTACGACCTCATCAAGGCCAAATCGTACTGGGTCAGAATCAGTTGCAGGTCGTGGCCAGCAGCGTACCCCCGCTGAGTGGCGGTTCCATATTTTACCCAGTGCTGCGTGCTCTCTATTCCAGAACGGGGAAAACCTGGCAGCAGCAAACCTGGCTGCCTCCTCTTGAAATCAGCATCAGCACAGCAGCCGGGGAACCCTTGCCGTTCATAGGCCAGGACCTTGAAACACATAGCGGAGTCCCGCATCTCATCTCGTTTTTCCGCGCCCAGAATCCCGCCTGGGGCACGGCTCGTTTGGATATGGAATGGCTCGACGGCGGCCCCATGATCAAAGTCTCGCTGACCCAGGACGGAGGCTCCGAGGGCCTGCGCTGGAAGCTGCGCGTGCCCGACGGTTATGGCGAGGAGCATACCATTCCCTGGGACCAGGATCGGGTCGCGGGGCTTACGATCAGTTTTTTCCCGGAAGTTTTCACCGTGCTCTCACAGACGCCTTTGACGGTGAAAACCGATGCGCGGCAGACTCTCCTGACGCCTGCACCCAGTCCGAAATTGAACAGCTCCTTTGTTCTGCTTCCCGGTCGCGAGGCGGCCCTGCAGCAGGCGGCTCTGGTGGCTCAGCTGAAACAATGCACGAAGGAATGCTGGAAGCAGCCGGCCCGCGACGAGGCCTGGCAGATTCAAATGCCCTGGCGTCGATCGATGCAAAAGTCGGACAAAAGACTTTTTCAATCCCTCTTCGTTCATGATGACAAAGGCGGCTTTGTCAGCACGCTGCCTATTTTTGAAGGCGAGCAGCTGAAATGGAATCTGCCGCTCGATCAGAACTGGGAGGTCCTTTATCCCGATACGCAGGGCATTTTAAAAAAACTCGAATTCGATAAGGGCACACGCAGCGCGAAGCTGCCGGCTTTGACTCTCGGCTCCGTTCAGATTGATCTGAAACCCGGACGTCCGGGCTTTGTGGAAATTCGCGATGCCGTGCGAAAAAACAGTGTGACCTGGGCCCGGCATCTGGCCCATCGTCCCTATGAGCTGGTGAATGCCCACAGTTTTTTGCAGAAAAGCTGGCCGCTTCAGGCCCAGCTCCCCGGTGGTGATTACCAGCTGCAGATCCGGGATGGAATGCAGCGCCTTTGCGTGCAGCGTTTCACCGTTCTTCCCGGACGCCACCAGGCCATCACCTGCAGCGGTGAGGATCCGAAGCCGGAACTTTCCCTGCGCGCTCATCTGAGCCTCGATAACGGCACCTCCGAGGAGATGCTGCAGGCAGCCCAGTTTCAGGCGATCGGACATCTGGTGCGCCCGGGTCGGGAATCCACGCACGGGGTCAGCGAAATTCCCATGCTGATGGCCGAGGATCCCAACCTTGGTCTGAGTCTTCGCGCATTCCCGGCCGATGAAAGCATGCGCAAAAACTGGCTGGCGGCAAGACCCAAGGATCAGGCGGCCCTCCTGCCGGCTTTCGCCAAATTCGCCCAGGCCCAGGAGCCTCCGCTGCAGCTGGTTTTGGAATGCCCGGATATCGGCTTTCAGTTCGAGGATTATCGCTGGCTGGCCTTGACCATGGAACCTGATTTCATGGAGGTGCTCGGCTGTCAGCAGCCTGATCTGGTGGAGCCTTTGCTTCAGGTCGCTCATAAACTTCAGCAGAAAACTACGCATCCGGTGAAATTCGCCGCGGCCACTCCCTTTCGGGGATGGGATCAGGACTCGGACTTTATCCCAGCCCTCTATGTTCCCGAGCCTACGAACCTCATCGCAGCCCTCAGGAACGGGAACTATAGCCTCGGCCTTCGCAGTGAAATCGAGCTGGCCGGCCCCCTGCCGACCTTGGGTACCGATCAAACTCAAACGCTGCTGCTCCAGATTCGCAGTTATGACCTGAAGGACCAGGCGGGTTTGATTCGCGTGTACGATCAGTTTGGGCTTTTGGCCGAGCAGAAGATGAGCGCCATGCGCGATCACGAGCAGCGGCTTCCCATCGCCATCCGTCTGCGCCCCAGCAGTCGCTTTCTGCGCCTGGAGCTTTTGGGTCAAGGCACTCCAGCCGGTCAAGCCGATGGATTGACGCAGCCTTTCCTTCTAGCCACGAGCAACTTTTTAAGCTTGAATGGTCCCCCATAAGAGCAACCGTTGGGGGAAAGGCAGCTATGACAGAGTATTCCATGCAACCACTTATTTCAGCAGACCGTCTGGCCGCAAGGGTGCGGGAATTGGGCCAGCGCATCAGTCGGGACTATAAGGGCGAGCAGCTTTGCGTCATCGGCGTGCTGAAAGGCTCCATTATTTTTCTGGCCGATCTGGTTCGCGCCATTGATGTGGCCTGCGAAATCGAATTCATCGGCGTGTCGAGTTATGAAGGCATGCACTCAACCGGTCATGTTCGTATCAACTATGATCTGTCCGTTGATATCGAAGGCAAGCATGTGCTCCTGGTCGAGGACATTATCGACACTGGCAACACGATCGACTACCTTCTGAAAACATTGGAAGTGCGCAAACCCAAGTCCCTCAAGGTCGCCTGCCTTCTGTCCAAGCCCGAGGCGCATCAGATCAAACTCCATATCGACTACACGGGATTTGAGATCAGCAAGGAATTCGTCATCGGCTACGGATTGGATCTGGATGGACTCTACCGCAACCTGCCTGATCTCATGCAGATGCTGCCTAAAGCCTGAAACCCTTCCGCGCGCCCGGATTCGTCCGGGATTTCAGCTCCGAGAAATCAATCACGAAGGGGTGTCCCTGGTAGCGGCGAAGCTGGGGATAATCATCCAAGAAAAGATCCGCAGCAGCCATGGCCTTTTCCAGGTCCTCCCAAAGGCCTGCGACGGTCCTGTCCATGGTCAGCTCGCTCTCACAGAAGGGCTGCACATAAGCAAAAAACTCAGTACCTTCCATAACTTCCATCGGAGGCACCAGGGGATGCTGGAGCGCCAGGAGCCGCTTCAGGTTTTGCATCCAAAGAAGGCGCGTGGGCTGATCGTCCTTCAGGAAAGCCGGTTTTGCGACAAGAATCCCAAGATCCATTCCTCCCCGTCCAGGCAGCTTGAAACACTGGAAATGTCGGCCTTCCCCGCTGAGCTCCCAATTGCGAAACCGGGGCGACTGCGAAAGTCCTGAGCGGATGACCGAACTGTCGAGGCTACGGTAGAAGCCCTGTTCCAGAGCGGCTTTCGTCTCTCTAAGTTCCAGGAATAGCTTGGAAATTCCGTCCACACACACCTCCACGCGACGTTCAAAGCCAGTCAGGACGCAGGAAAGGGCTGAAAAGGGACTTGACACTGAATCGGGCACTGTCATAACGTCCAACATAGCTGCCAGGCGCGAGCTAAGATAAGACCCAAATTCATTGGCATAAATGATCACACAAAGTCGTTCAACACTGGCTGGTCATGGCATAACGCTTGCTTTATTAAGGTTGTGGGATTGACTTCCCCGTGTTGCCGAGACTCTGCTGCCCCTACTGGAGGTTGATATGCAAACTGAAAATGGTCAAGACAACAAAGTCGTTTCGATTTTCAATCGCACGCCCAATAAAAGTGCGACGACGAATCAAACCGAGCAGAAGCAGGAACAAAACTTCAGCTGGGAAGAAATTCAACGTCGCAATGAAGAGAATCGCCAGCGAATGAAAAAAGAGCGTGAGAAGGCCAACAAAGGCGTGATCCGTTCCTACCGACTGAAACACTGATTTTGTTCGTTTGACATCTTGATATTCCTGGTCCTTCTCCCTGAGGGACCTGAATATATCGTCCTTGCTCCCGTTTCCTAATGCTGTTGTGTTCCTCTTGCTGTTGCTGCTGTTGTTGTTGAGGTGTTGTGATGAAGAACGATGTTCCTGCCAATGTTGTCGATTTCACAGTTTTTAAGCGTAACAAAGATGCCCAGACTGACTTGGCTCGCGGTCGTACGCCGCTGCATGTCAGCCACATCGATGGCAAGGTCAAAGGAAGTCCTCACTTCCGCAGACCGGAAGCTGACGATTTTGGTGATCGCATGCAAAGAATCAAGACAAGTCTGGAGAAGATCAATCAGCTTATGACTGAACTGAAGAAGACAACCAGGAAGGCCGAGTTTGAAGATTAAGATCTTCTCGTTGCAAAGTTCTGGTCAAGGCATTCTCGTCAGATAACCCCTTTGGGGCGGAGAATGCGGACGTTTTGAGGCATCGCCTTCTGGTCGTCAGCCTTTCGATCGTCATCCCCGTGAGGGGACGGTCCCAGAACTTCGCAACGAAAAAACCGGTCCAAGGCTCCGTCAAGGAGCCTTTTCTTTTTCCAGCCAAAGCTTAAACTTCCACAAATCCATTGCGGATAGCATAGCGGGCCAGCTCGATCTGGGAACGCATGTTCAGCTTGTTCATGATGTTGGCTTTGTGACGATCAACGGTTTTGACGCTGATCTGAAGGTCGGTGGCGATTTCCTTGGCGGTCATGGCCTGGGCCACGCAGCAAAGGACATCGACTTCACGAGGGCTCAAAGGATGCTCAAGGCGTCCGTTCACACCTTCACGATGCTTCTGCACGAGTCCACGGATTGGGTTGTTGGCCTGGAACCAGGTTCCCCCTTCCATGACGGCGTGCAAACACGCGTGGATTTGATCAGGTGCTTCAAACGCCGAAATCAGAGCGCGAGCTCCAATGCGCTCGGCCAGACGCTGATATTCCGGCAAAGGCAAAGAGCTGGACAGAATCAGATGCATATCTGGTTTCGTAGCTTGAGCTTCCGCTGCCATTTGGTAGATGGAGGCCATCGACTGCAAATCGAGCAAAAGAACTTCAGGCTGAAGCCGCTGCACCAAATCCTTGATCTGATAATGGGAGGCTGTGCTGGCGAGGATGTGCACGTCCTCAAAACGATCGAGTACCTGAGTGAGCCCTTCTCGAACGATTGGATGATCGTTCACGATCAGAATGGAAATCTTTTTCATGTTAAACAACCCGCATCGAAAGAAATGCATTTAAACTTAGACCACTTTTTCCGTGCCACATGGGCAGGTATTAGCAATATTCTGCATGAAAAACGAGACGTCTGACTTTGAAATTCTGGGAAGAATTTATGTAGTCGCACGAAATGATTGCCGAAAAACATAATTTTGAAATGCACGGAAGGATTAGAAAGCCCGTAACGACGGGATTCTGAGCAGAACGGAACGCGTCAGGCAAGCGCCTCAAGTCCTTCAAAAAGACTCGAATTTTGGATGTTTTACCGCACGGCAGCCAGGCGATAATTCTCCGTGGAGAATCAGCTTCCAGGTCAGGTAACCGCGCTCGATTGGGATATAATCGAGCCATTCCGCACATGGGAGGAGTCAAGATGCTTAGGATTCTGAGCCAACTGGGTCCGCGCAAGGTTCGATCACGTATCATTCCGACCTCGACCGCACACACGTACGCCGCAGAAGGCGGCCCCCTCTCCCTCTCCTTTGCCGGTTGCGCCTGGCTCTTCCCCTATCACCTGGGGGCTATTGAGGCTTTCAGGAAGGAATCTGCCTTCGCCCGTGCCCTCTACCTTGGGGCCTCATCTGGATCGCTGGCCGCTATCATCGCGGCCCTGGACATCGACACGAAAAGGATCATGGATCACACCCTGGAATTTGCCCAGGATGCTCGTGAACGCCGCCTGGGCCCCATCGGTCGCATGTCCCGTTATGTGTCCGCGGGACTCAAGGATCAGCTGCCGCCGAACGCCCCCCAGCTGGCGGCTGGTCGGGTCAAGGTCTCCGTTACGCATCTGCCCCGGCTCAATCATGAGCTCATAGATGTCGGCGTCTGCCAAAGCCGTGACGAACTCATCGGCCTGCTCCTTGGCAGCTGCTATATTCCGATCTATTACGAAAAACCCGTGAACTGGGCCGGCCGCTGGCTCATAGATGGCGGCCTGCGTAATAATCAGCCCATTCTCGATCACAGGACCATTCGCATTCTCCCCCAGGGCCCGCGGGAAGGGGCTGCCGATATCCATCCTCAGGCCGCGTCTTCGATGGCTCATATCCTGTTTCCCGAACCCGGGCGGCTGAGCCAACTCTATGAATCAGGTCAAAGGGATACCGAGCATTGGCTGCGCACGCGTTTTCACGGGAAAACCTGAGGGTTTTACCTTTCCGTATGGATGCTCGTTCTCCATAAGGCTTTCGCAGCACGCACCGATCCGAAGATATCGGGAGGAACGACCATGCGAAGCCTGGGGACCTGGCTGCTTTTACTTTGCCTAAGCGCAGGACCCTGGGTCGCGCTGGGAAAAGATAAGGCCTTTGAAGTCCGCTCAGACATCCCCCTTGCCAATCTCATCCCTGTGGCTGAATACGTCGAGGACGTGACGGCCAGGCGGAAACTTGATCAGATTATCAATATGCCCGATGACGCCTGGCGATCCGGGGCCGAGAACAATCTGACCTTTGGCTGGACCTCCTATGCTTACTGGATACGCTTCTCCCTGACGCATGCCGAGGCACGCGCGCAGAGTCTGATCCTGGAAATCGACTGGCCGCTGCTCGATGATATCAAGGTCTATATTCGCGACAGCAAAGGTCAGACCCTCGAAATGATGAAGACGGGCGACATGTATCCCTTCACCCGCCGCCCCATTCTTCATACATCCTTCGCCTTCCCCCTCGATCTGCCGGTCGGCGAGACCCGCGAGATTTATATACGCGTCGCCTCCACCAGCTCGACCCAAATCCCGCTGAGGCTATGGCAGGAAAAGAAATTCTATGAAGAGCGGCAGTATGCGGAAGGCGCCCAAATCCTTTATTACGGCGCGATGCTGATCATGGTCTTTTATAACCTCTTCATCTTCCTGTCCGTGCGCCAGGCCACTTATCTTTACTATTCCGCCTTCATCATCGGCTATATCGTGCTGCAGTCCTCGCTCAAAGGCATAGCCTTTCATTACGTCTGGCCGAATCTGCCGCACATCGTCGATCGTTCGATTTCCATGGGAGGCGCGGCGACGCTCGTCTTCATGATGCTCTTCGCGCGCAGCTTTCTGCGTTTCGGCACCACCTATCCTTTGATCAACCGCACGCTCGTCACGCTCATCATCCTGACGTCGATGGCCTTCGTCGCCGCCGCGTTCGTTCCCTATCGCATCATCATCAAGGTCGTCGCCGGACTCACGGTGGTCTGCGCCCTGACAGCCTTGTCCTCAGGCATCTACGCGGTCCTGTCCGGACAGAAGGAGGCCCGCTACTACGTGAGCGCCTGGGCGGCTCTCGTCCTCGGGACCGTGCTCTACATGATGAAGCAGTTCGGCATTATGCCGCGCAATATCTTCACCGAAAACGCCATGCAGGTTGGTTCGATCCTGGAAGCCGTGCTTCTCTCCTTCGCGCTGGCTGATCGCCTGAACACGCTGAAAGACAGCCTGGAAAAAGCCAACACCGCACTGTCCTATCACCTGCGGAATGTCGAGGCCGTGGTCGATCAGAAAACCCGCAGCATTCGTTCCATCCTCGATACTTTGCATCAGGGTATCGTCACTATCAAAGGCGATGATCTGAAAGTCCAGGATGAATACGCGAAATACACCGAGCGCCTTCTGGGCACCGAAAAAATCGCCCAGCAGGATATGATGGGCCTGATCTTCGCCTACAGCGACCTGTCCGTGGACAGCAAGGCCCGCATGGTGGAAACGCTGCGCGCCTGCCTCGGCGAGAGCATGCTGCAGTTCGATGTGAATGCCTCGAACCTGCCGAATCGCTGCGAATTGAAACTGCCCGACCGCGAGCGCATAGCCTTGGAACTCGACTGGACGCCGATCGTGGAAAGCGATGAAACGGTCAGCCGCATCCTTCTCAGCTTCCGCGACGTGACCGAGATCCGCCGCCTGCGGGCCTCTGCCGATCATCAGCAGAATGAGATGAAGATGATCGGTGAGCTTCTCCAGGCCGATCCGCGCAAACTCAAACGCTTTTTCGCCGGCGCGAAAGCTGCACTGGATGAAGATCAAAAGCTCTGCACGCCGCAGACTCTTTTCGATCCCGAGCTGATTAAGATTCTGTTCATCGACATGCATACGATCAAAGGCGAAGCCCGGGGCCTGGGCCTCAGCCGCCTCTCGGATGCCGCGCATCTCCTGGAAGAGGACTATGCCCGCGTCAGGCAGAATCCAGCGCTCTGGTCACCGATGGCCCTGCGTGAATCCATTGCCGGCATCGCCGCGCTGCTCGATTCCTATCAGCAGACCCTGGATGGAAAACTGCGTGGACTCAATGATAGTGACAAGCTCGCCGTCACGCCCGAGGAAGTGGACAGCTGGCATGGGACTGTCAGCCGTTGGATGCTGAATACCATCGACGAAAAAAGCCGGCAGATGCTCCTCGCCAACTGGTCCCGCATGATCTTCGTCGAGCTGCGCCCCTATCTTCAGTCCTATCGCCTGCTCTGCTCGCGCGTGGCAAGGGATCTGAACAAGCCCGAGCCGGAAATGGCTTTTGAAGGTCCTGCGCTCTATCTTGATAAAAATGCCGTTCCACTTCTGGACAAGGTTTTGATGCATCTGCTCCGCAATGCCCTCGATCACGGCGTGGAAACCGCGGCCGAGCGCGAGGCCAAACATAAGCCCGCGCGGGGACGCATCAGCTTTTCATGGGCCCTTGAGGGGAACTGCGTTCGGATTCAAATGCAGGATGATGGTCGCGGTCTGCAGCTAGATCGCATCCGCAGCAAGGCCGAAAAGCTAGGCATTTCGGTTGCGGGTCAATCCAACCAGGACCTGGCTCAGATGATTTTTGAAGCGGGAATGACCACAGCGGAAACAGTCACGAATATTTCAGGCCGCGGTGTGGGTCTGGCCGCCGTGCGGCAGTATCTGAAGGAAGTCGGCGGGGATATTCACATAGCCTGGAACGGCGTCGAAGGCAGCGGCTTTGCCTTCGTTCTTCTGCTGCCCTCCACCCTCGTGCGCGGGGAAACGTCTCGCCTGGACCAGCAGCAGTCCGCCTGAACCATCCTCTGACGAAACGCCCCATCCATCTTTGCGACGGAAATCGTGGTATTGCCCCAGGCTTCACAACATGGGACTCTGATCGCATTATCAGTCCTTTCGGAAAGGTCATGACTATGTCGATCGTTAAAGCAATCTGCGCAGGTCTTTTTCTGTCCACTTTCGCCATGAGCGCATCCGCAGCGGAAACCGCGCCACCGGCACCTATCGAACAACCGAAGCCGGCCGTCGTGGACGCCCGCAATCTCACGGAAGTCGTTCAAGTCCTTTTTCTGGCCAACGCCTCCCAACTGGATGGCGTGACGCTTGCCCTTGAACGCAATCCGGACGAAGCCCTGCAGCTTTTTGCAGAAGATATGCGGCGCGATCATCTTTGGATGCAGGAAACCCTTGCCGCAGAGGCTCAGCGCCACGGCATCAGTTTGCTTCGGGATGATTTGACTTTAACGTCGCAGCAGGTGAAGAAGAATGTCGATGTCGACTTTGAGGCTCTGTCGCAGAAATCCCCGGAAGATTTCCGGGCCGCTTTCCTTAGGCTGACAGTTTACCAGCATCGGAAAATCTTGAAACTCTATGATCAGATCGAACGACTCAATCAGGATGCAGGATTGAAAGGGAGGATCACGATCTTCCGCCCCCTCATCGCGCATGAGATTCTGACCGCGGAGCAGCTGTAAGCGGCAGTCCGCCTGATGTTTAGCCGTTGCCTTCAGCCGGCGCCGGACTTGCCGTCGCCGCCGCCTCGGTACCCGCTCCCTCGTCGTCCTTGGCCGCGGATTTTTTCACCCTCGGTGGGAACTCAAAGCGGAACCCTGTCCAGTCATTTTCCATAACGAGCTTGGCGCTGAATTTCCGGCCTTTTTTCGATACGAAATCACTGATGATCGGTGTTTCCTTGGTCTGCAGGAAGGTCACCAGATCCTCGCGGGTCAGATTGCGTTTGCAAAGGACGCGCGGGAAAGCAAAGCCGGGGGCTCCGCGTTTTTCACCCGCATCACGGCCTTTGACCTTGGTCTGGCACGCATAGTCCGCGGGCGTTTCGATCACCATGCAATCCGGAGCGCACTTCAGGGGACAGGGTGCGATCGGTTCCAGGTTCACATCGAGCTGCGGCTGATTCGGATCGACTTCGGTGGAATTCTCGACGACGCGGCGCACGAGTTTGCCACCCTGGAGTTCGAGCACGGCCCGATAATCCTTGCCATTGGCATTCTTGAAGCCATCCAGTTCGGGCGTGACCTTTTTTTCCAAAAGGATGCGCACGGCGTTGCGGTTGATGTAACGGCCGTTGAAATCCTTCCAGATCAGAAAATCGCAGGCCTTCTTTCCGGCCCGCTTGGTGCTTTCCGAGCAGCCATAGAACCAGGCGCGCTCAAAAACGGGACGCCCACAGTTCGGGCATGGGCCCAGGGGATTTTCATCCGGATAAATCTGTTCGAAATCGAAGTCACGGGTCGAGTCCACGACGTCCTTCGCGTAGGTCGCGATCTCGCGCATGAAGTCTCCCGGGGAACGCTTGCCTTCCTCGACTTCGTTCAGGAAGAGTTCGAGCTGTCCCGTGAGTTCTGCCGACGTCAGGCGACTCGCATTGATGCGATGCAGGATATCAATGAGGCGAATGCCCTTCGGCGTGGGCCGCAGGTTTTCGTCCACGTATTCACGGTTCTTCAAGTTTTCAATGATATCAGCGCGGGTCGCGGCCGTGCCGAGTCCATCCGCACCGCGAAGGGCCTGCGACAGCTCCTCGTTTTCAATATGACGACCGGCGTTTTCCATCAGGGACAGAAGACCGGCTTCACTGATGCGGGCCGGCGGCTTGGTTTCGTGCTCTTCCAGGGTCGCTTCACTCGACTTCACCGAGACGCCTTCGGCTTTATCCTTGCCGGGAATCAGGGCGGCGAAGGACTTATCGCCTTTATCCGGCACCTTGCCGAACACGGCTTCCCAACCGGCTTCCTTCAGAACGCGCGGCGGCTTGCTGCGGAAATAATTCCCGCCGACTTCCGTGATGCGCTCGACCTCTTCATAGACCGAGGGTGGATAGAACGAGGCCATGAACTGTCGGGTGACCAGATCGAAAAGCTTCTGATCATCACCTTCCAGCGCGCGCACTTCACCTGTGGGAATGATGGCAAAGTGATCCGTGACGCCTTCGTTATTGAAGACCTTGTCCTGATTCAAAAGACCCTTGTCCAAAAGATGTTTGGCGTGAGGGCCGTAGTCTCCGGTTCCCGAAAGGATATCCAGGATGCGGCTGACTTCAGGCTTATAATCCTCAGGCAAAACCTTGGAACTGGTACGCGGATAGGTCAGGACCTTATGCGTTTCATAGCAGCGCTGGGCGGCGCGCAGCGTCCGGTTCGCCGACCAACCAAAACGGGTGTTGGCCGTTCTCTGGAGCGAGGTCAGATCGAACAGCATCGGCGGGTTTCGCGGCGATGGCTTGCGTGTTTCACTGGCCAGCGCGGGTTTCCCGGCGATGGTCTGAATCACGGCCTCGGCCTTGGCCTTCTCAAAAATGCGATCTTCCTTCTGTTCACGCGTGGCATTCTTGCGATCGAAGTTGGGATCGTACCAGGTGCCATCATAAACCTGACCGTTGGCCTCGAAGTTGCCGATCACTTTCCAATAGGCCTGCGGATTATGCTCAAGGACTTCCAGCTCGCGTTCCACCAAAAGACTAAGGGTCGGTGTCTGCACGCGACCCGCGGACCAGGAGACCCCGCGCTGATTTTTTGCTTTCAGGCGCACGGTCAAAGCTCGCGTCGCATTCATGCCGATCAACCAGTCCGCATGCGCGCGGCATTCAGCGGCGGCGGCGAGGCCGATATACTTCATGCCATCCTGCAGACTTTTGAATCCGTCCTGGATGGCTTTTTTGGTCATGGATTGAAGCCAGAGCCGATGGATGGGTTTGGTCACCCCCA
This sequence comes from Oligoflexus sp., assembly GCF_035712445.1. Lineage (NCBI taxonomy): Bacteria > Pseudomonadati > Bdellovibrionota > Oligoflexia > Oligoflexales > Oligoflexaceae > Oligoflexus > Oligoflexus sp. The sequence goes on from NZ_DASTAT010000061.1 coordinate 38,062, forward strand.
CGTGCTTGACGATCTCACGGAAAATCAATTCCCCTTCACGCGCCGCATCGCAGGCGTTCACGAGGTAAGCGACGTCATTGCGCTCCATCAATTTCTTGATCACGCCGAGACGCGTCTTCTGATTCGGCACCGGCTTGGTTTTGAAATCCTCCGGGATGATCGGAAGATCGGCCAGGCGCCATCGTTTATAGATAGGATTGATATCTTCCGGTTCGAGAAGAGTCAGGATGTGACCGACCGCATACGTGCAGACCATGGTCTCGCTTTCGTAGTAGTCGCCCTTGCCTTTCTCTTCAAAGCCACCGAGGGCTTGCACGATATCCTTCGCGACGCTTGGCTTCTCAGTAATTATCAGACCTTTTCCTTGCATCGGTACGCTCTGTCCTTCCGGTTGGCTATTCCTCCCTACAAAATCTTTAAGACACCCCGCTGTCAAGAGATATTCCAGACTTTTTGTCATTCCTGGGCGCTGCACCGCCTCTGGACGACGCACCAGACTGGCTCTCGGGAACATTTAGGGTGTCCTTGGAAATAGACTTCATTGCATGATCAAGTGAAAGACGACATGACACCCGGGCAGAATTTCACGGAAGGGTCAGCCAGCGCCCCAGGAGCTTGCGAATATCATCGAGCTGAGCAGGCTTCGCCAGGAAGTCGGTAAAACCATGCTGCAGGGCTTTCTGCCGATCCTCTTCGCGGCCCAGAGCGGTCAGGGCAATGACCGGCGTGCCGGGAATGAAATGAGGCAGGGTATGCAGAATGCGATTCAGCTCGAAACCATCCATATGCGGCATCTGGCAGTCGACGAAGATAAGGTCAAAGTGCTTTTTTTCCAGCCATTCGAGAGCATCAACACCCGAACTGGCCAGCGTGGGCTCGGCTTTGAGTTTTTTCAGCTGCTTGTCCGCGACCTTCAGATTCACCGGATCGTCATCCACGACCAGAATCCGCGCGCCTTCGAAGTTCAAAGCCTCCGGCTGAGGAGCCGGCGTCTGCGAACGTATGGACTGCGGATGACGCAGCACATAGGCGCGCGCGGAACGAGGATGACGCCAGGGCTCGCGGACCTCGGGCTGCAAGGCCTCCTCCTGCAGAGCAAAGGGAAGCGTGCAGCTGAATGTGCTGCCGACACCCGGCTGGCTCTGCACGCGGATACTGCCGCCGAGCAGCTGGACCAGATCGCGGGTTAAACTCAAACCCAGTCCTGACGAAGGATTGCGGCTCAAGTGAGCGGATTCCGTCTGTTCAAAAGGCTGGAAGAGTTTGTCCAGTTCAGCGGCGGCGATGCCGTGGCCGGTGTCCTGCACATCCAGCAAGAGACGACAGGTCTCGCCTTCCCAGGCCTCGACGCGCACCTTGATCAGGACCTGGCCCACGCTCGTGTATTTGACGGCATTGCTGATGAGATTATTCAGGATCTGACTGAGTTTTCTTTCATCACCGCGCAGGGCATCCGGCACATCCGCTTCAATCACGCTGCTCATCAGAAGGCCACGGTCCCGCGCATCCCGCGCGTAAAGCTGCAGGGAATCCTCGATCAGGCGGCGCAGATGAAAATCACGGGTGACTCGATTCATCTTGCCCGCTTCCATGCGACTGACATCCAGCACTTCGGAAAGGAGATCCACCACACGGCGGCCACTGCGATCCATGACATCGAGCATGTCGAGCTGTTCCGCGGTCAGGTTGTCCTTTTGAAAGATTTCCAAAAGTCCCAGAACGCCATTCATGGGCGTGCGGATTTCATGGCTGAGCCAGGCCAAGAACTCGGTTTTGCTCTGCAGGGCTTTTTGATGTCTTACAATATGAGCCTTGAGCGCATCCTTACTCACGCGACGGGCATTCAAGGCGATTCGGGTCTTCAGCAGGACCTGGGGCTCGGCCAGGATTCCTGCCTGGAAGACGATTTCATCGACGCCGTGATCCAAAAGCTCCTGCATCTCGGCCGGGGTGGCTTTATCGAGGCAGACAATGAGATGACAGCCGGGATCCCGCAGGGCAAGACTGTCCACAAGGCCGAGCAGCCGGGCAAAGGGGGCATCGGTTTCCGGTTTGACCCAGATCGCTTCGAGCTGCGGGAAAATTTTAAGAAGAAGGGTCGTCTCCCGATTCAAGGCGACAAGTTCGTGGGGCCAAAACAGGACCAATTGACGCCACAGTGGACAGAGGACGTAGCGTTCCTCGGTCAGTAGAGCCATTTTAGCGCTATGTCTGCGGCTTTCCGGTGCCATGGTCTGGGTACTCCTGAACTCATCCCTTTATCGAACCCAAACCCCTGAATCTTAATGGCAAAACTTACCCAGACAGGGATGCGCGTCATGGCTCTTGCGGCTAAGTAGGCGATCTGTCGGCTCCAGGAAACGTTTATAAAAAAAGTCCCAATCCGGTGGAAAATGAGCAAAAGAGACCTGGCCATCAATAATTTTATGTGTTAGCTTCCCCGACCTGTTAGACTAGAGCGAAAATTTATCAGCACGGTTTCATCAGCAGGACCATCTATGAGCGCAAATTTACGCAACATCTGTATTATCGCCCACGTTGACCATGGCAAGACCACGCTTGTGGACTTCCTCCTCAAACAAGCCGGGACTTTTCAGGAACACCAGGCGGTTGATGATCGCGTCATGGACTCGATGGACCTGGAACGTGAACGTGGGATTACCATTCTCGCGAAAAACACCTCGGTGGTCGTGGGCAACACCAAGATCAACATCATCGACACACCGGGTCACGCCGACTTCGGTGGCGAAGTGGAACGCATCATGGGTATGTCCCAGGGCGCCATCCTTCTGGTCGACGCCGCGGAAGGCCCTCTGCCCCAGACGCGTTTCGTACTGGAAAAGGCCATCAAACAAGGCCTGAAGATTATCCTCTGCATCAATAAGGTCGACCGTCCTGAAGTTCGGGAAGGTGACCGCATCAATGAAGTGATCAACGGCGCTTTCGACCTCTTCTGTGACCTCGGTGCCACCGAAGATCAGTCGGACTTCCCCATCCTTTACGCCTGCGGCCGTCAGGGCTGGTGTACGATGAATCCCGCTGAAATCCCTTCGCTGCTGGAAGGCAAAAAAGGCGATCTGAAGCCACTCTTTGACCTTGTCCTGGATTACGTGAATCCGCCCCAGGTTGAAGATGGTCCCTTCCGCATGCTCATCAGCAACCTCGATTATTCCGAGTGGGTTGGCCAGATGGGTGTGGGCCGCGTGTACTCCGGCTCCGTGAAAAAAGGCGATCGCCTGATCAGCAAGACCGTGGACGCCGCGGGCAAGCCCGTCAACCGTCCTTTCACCGTTTCCAAAGTGCTGTCCTTCAAAGGTCTGCGCCAGGTCGAGGTCGATGAACTCGAAGCCGGTGATATCGGTCTGATCGCGGGTCTGGATGAAGTTCATATCGGCGACACCATCGTCGCCAACGAAACCCAGGAAGCCCTGCCGCGTATCATTGTGGAAAGCCCCACTCTCGGTATGATCTTCTCGATCAACACCGGGCCTTTGTCCGGCCAGGAAGGTGAAGCCGTTCAGTCGCGTAAACTCCGCGATCGACTGCTCCGCTTCTGCCGCTATAACGTGGCTCTGCGCTTCGAAGAAACCTCGCAGCCCGACCAGTTCCGCATCCTCGGTCGCGGTGAGCTTCAGTTCGCGATTCTGATCGAGCAGATGCGCCGCGAAGGTCTGGAATTCATGATCGGTCGTCCGGAAGTCCTCTTCCAAAAAGATGAAAACGGTCAGACTCTGGAACCTGTGGAACGCCTCGTTCTCGACCTTCCCGAACAATTTTCCGGTGAAGTGACCGAGATGCTGCAGACTCGCAAGGGCATCATGAGTTCCTACGAAAATATCGGCCACGGCCGTATCCGCTTGAAGTTCGAGATCCCGACCCGCGGTATCCTCGGCATCAACTCGCGCTTCAAAACCGCAACCCGCGGTGAAGGCATCATGAGTTCCGAGTTTATCGGTTACGTTCCGTTCCGCGGTGAACTCGTTCACCGTATCAACGGCGCTTTGATCTCGGACCGTGATGGCGAGACGATCCCCTACGCTCTGGAATCCATCCAGGAGCGCGGTCAGCTCTTCGTCGATCCAGGCGTGAAAGTTTACGAAGGCATGATCATCGGCGAATGCGCGAAGGATCAAGACCTGAACGTGAACGCCTGTCGCGAGAAAAAATTGACCAACCACCGTGCCTCGGGCTCGGACGGTCTGGTTATGCTCCAGGGTGTCCGCAAGATGTCGCTTGAGCAGTGTATCGAGTGGATCGAAGACGATGAGTGGATCGAAGCCACTCCCGAATCCATCCGTCTGCGCAAGAAGATCCTCGCTCAGAACATGCGGAACATGAAACGCTAAGTCATGACCAAGGACGGAAGACATACACTCGGCCTCGCGCCGATGGAGGGAGTCAGCGAACTCCCCTTCCGTCTTTGGATGGCTCAGGTCAGTGCCCCTGCCTTCAGCTCCACTCCCTTTCTCCGTGCCACCGATACCTATCCCGCTCAATTGCCTTTGGATTTTGCAGCCGAAGTCACGCGCGCCTGGGATGTGGGCTATCAGCTGGTTCCCCAGGTCATGGCCTCGGAACCCAAGGATTTTGTGCGGACAGCGCAATTGCTCTTACCCGCGGCTGATTTCGTCGATCTCAACTGCGGCTGCCCTTCGCCCAATCCTGTCAGCGGGGGCGCGGGATCCAGTCTTCTGAAAGTCCCGGCGCATTTTCTTGGATTCGCCGAAAGGCTGGCCGACAGTCTGCCCGCGCAGAGTTTCAGCATCAAGATGCGAACAGGTTTCGATGATGCCGCGCTTTTCGATGAACTGACCTCGGGTCTGCGCCCGCTTCCTTTAAGGCAGCTCACGGTTCACGGCCGCACGAGGCGCGACCGCTATGATGGCCGCAGCCGCTGGGATCTAATTCAGCGCGCGGCCGAACAGCTGCCCTGCCCTGTCGTGGGTTCGGGCGATATTCTGAGCGCGGCGTCTTTCCATGAAATCGCTGCGGCGGCTCCTTCTGTTTCCCGCTTTATCGTGGGACGCGGGGCCTTGCGCAATCCCTGGGTATTCATGGAGCTTCGCAATCAGGAGCCGGTCGTCATTCGCCGCTCGCTTCTGCAGAAGGTCGTGGCGAGCTTTGCTCTTCTCACTGAACTCGGCATGGATCATCAGATCGACAAGCTGGAGCCTTTGGTGAAAAAAGGCCTTTGGCAGAATTCAGCCGGGAATAGTGGGCAGGCCTGGGCCGCGCTCTATGAAGAACTGAGCACAGCCTACGCGGGAAAGATCGTTGCCTTCAAGGATTTGGAGGTCGATCGCATCACCCTGGGGCGCGTGAAGATGGTTTGGAATTATTTAAGGAGCAGTCTGCCCGACGTTTATTTCGAGCCTCTGCTTCTGCGTTCCAAAAGTCTGGGCGAGCTGCTCACAGGCCTGACCCGTCTTGATCCTGGGGACGAGGCCTTCACTATCCAAAATCGCCCGGAATGGGACTGGCTATTCACCAGCACGCGGCAAAAACCTGGCGCCACGCCCGCTGAAGCCTGAAATTCAACCCCGCAAGGCCTTGAAACCCAAGGACAAATCAGGAATTATTTCAGAAAAATAAGAATCCAACCGATAAGCCTCTCAGAACTGAACTCTGCACATTGTTGTTAAAAATTGCGAGGGATAGCTATGTGGCGCCTATGCCTGATTTTGGGGCTTTCATTGAGTGTGAATGCATGCTCAAACGCATCCTTTAAAGGCATGTCGGGCGGCAAGTCACGGAATGATTCCGCGCCGCCAGAGACCAATACCGAAGACGTCACCAAAGGCAATCCGCCGGTGCCGGACCAGGGGCCGCAGCCCATTCCACCTGCGCCTCCAGGCGCGGAAAATCCCAATACGCAGAATCCAGGTCCCTGTGAGTCGATGAACCTTTCGCTCGCGAGCCTCTATCATCTGCATGATGAACAGTGCCATCAGACCGATACGGGCGACAGCGGTGAAGACGATGACGATATGGATGATGATGATTCCGATAATCCGGGACAGAATAATCCGGGGCAGAACTAAAGCGAGGGGCTGAGCCTCACGGTCTTGGCTCCAGGATTGAAGCGGCGTGCTCCGGCCTGATCATGAAAACTCAAGACGAAGACTTCCGCCTGATCCATCAGGCGCCGAATCATGGGGGCGGGCGCATCGAAACGCATATGCGGATTGCGCGCGTCGACCAGCACATGAATAGGCTCGTATACCAGATAATCGCGAAGGTGCGAACTGCGGATAAAATCAAAAATCTGCTGCACATCGGCCTGCGCGGTGATCTCGACCACGATGCGTTTCACAGCGGTGTCACGCAGGAGTTCGACAAGCACCTCAAAAAAACTGTAGGCCATCTCGCAGCAAACACAGGCATTCAAAAGCCGTTTGATGCGCGGCTCCTCGCTCCGTGAGAAATCCAGCTTCACGGCGCCTTCCTCGCAAAGGATCAACCCCAGTTTTTCACCAGCCCATTCATGATCCAACTGATGCTGAATGAAAGTCGTTTTGCCGGAACCTAAAAGTCCGCCGACGATGTGGAGAGGAACGGGCGCTGCGCGCCGTGGAGGCAGTTCAATCATGTTAAAACCCTTGACCAGTACAGCCTGCATCATTCCATAGAACAGAAGATAGGGCAACCAAAGTCCCTCCAATCGAACTGTCAATTTTTGACAATAACCGTCAAAAATTGATAGCCATTTTTACCCAGCTTTGGAATTGTCCGGCCCTGGAAGCTTTGCTATGCTTAAGGCTCAGGCTTCGGCGCATCCTACCGTTTTAACCGCCAACATCCCAAGCGGAGAGGACCAGTCTTGAAAGCGAAATTTCATTCCCGCCCATTCCCTTGGAATCGCGCGGCACGAGACCTTTTCATTCATCCTGGAATTCTGCTGCTGAACGTGATTTCGTTTCTTACGATTGCCCTGTTTTCAGGCACGATTCTGACCTCCGCTTTTCTTTTCGTGCATATCGCGGTCAACTTTGCGGCCACCACGGGACTTGAACGCATAACGGACGCCCACGCGCGCCGTTTCTTTTATTGGCTCTGCGTGGCTCTGAACGCGGGCAGCTTTTTGATCCTTCAGCACCTCGGCTTGATTGGAATCCTGGATTCGAATAACGTCAGCACGCCCTCGACCCTTCCCTTTCTGATGGGTTATGCCTTCTACACGCTGCAGGCCCTCGCGATCCAAGGCGCTGTTTATCGCGGGCTGATCACGGGCCTTAACTTTCAACGCTATGTCCTGGCCGTAAGTTTTTGCGGGGCATTCCTCGCTGGGCCTATTTTTAATCAGGCGCAGCTGAAGGCCTTCGAGGATATCGAAGTTTCCTTTCCCACACCGGCGCGCATCTATCAGCATCTTCACTTTCTGATTGGCGCCTTGGTCTTTAAATATGTCTTTGCCAACTGGCTGAGTCAGTGGGTCAACACTCAGGACGTTTCGAGCCCTCTTCTGATCGCTCGCACCGTGCTGTGCTTTGAGCTTCAGGTCTATTTTGATTTTGCAGGCTATAGCCTTCTCTCCTTTTTCCTTTGCCGCATCTTTTGCATTCCCATGTACCACAACTTTCAGCATCCCTTCGCGGCCCGCAACATCCCCGAGTTCTGGCGACGCTGGCATGTAGGTCTCGGGACTTTTTTCAAAGAAAATGTTTTCACGCCTCTGAAAGGGATCTATCCGAATCAAACAGCCACACGCATGGCCCTGCCGATTACCGTCTTCATGCTCTCGGCCCTTTGGCATGGACCGACGCGAAACTTCGTCCTTTGGGGGTTGCTGCATGGTCTCGCGTTCGTCTCGTCCGTGGCTGTTTTGAAAGCATTCCGCCCGGGATTTCTTCTGCGCCTTGGCACTCGACTCTCCGTCTTTGTCGTGCTTTTCTACGGGCGCCTTCTCTTTATGGAAAGCGACTTCGGGCGTCTTATGCACAAATTCAGGGAATTGGGCCGCTTTCTTCATATGGGTCGTGAGTTATCTTTGATCTTCGCGAATCGCGAGTCGCTGACAGGCCTGCTTCTGAAAAACTGGGATGGCTGCGTCGTAGGCCTCGCGATCGCAGGCATCATCGGCTATGAAGTCTGGGGGATTTCCGCCGATGACAGGCGCTGCTACCGCTACCTTAAACCAGGACTATGGGCTTTGATGCTGCTGCTTCTGATGCTTCTCTTCTTCCAACCAGCCGATCATGCAGGTTTTGTCTATGGACGATAGGAATCAATCGCTCTGCTTTTTCGCGATTTTGGGATTTGCGGCCGTCTACCTTGGCTTTGGGTTTCTCTATGCCCTCGACAAGCGGGATACCAGCAACGTCCCCTACGAAATTTTTCGCGGTAAAGTCCACGCGGCGACCGCGGTCGATGGCCCGCGCCTGCTTTTGGCCGGAGGATCCAATGTCATATGGGGTTCGCGTTCCACGATAATAGAAAACGAAGGTGGCGTTCCGACCTTCAATCTTGCGCTGTCTAGTGAGGCTCACGACCCCAAAGCCATGCGCATTCTTACTACAAATGCTGTTCGATCCGGCGACACAGTGATTTATTCCTCCATTTCATTCTGGAATTCAAGCCAAATCGATCCCGCTGCAGCGGGTGACATCCTAAATGCCGCTGGTCACTTGCCCGACGATAGTTCACATTTCCAATCTTTGAAGAAAAAACTCGGTCGATTCTGGTCACCCTATCCCCAAAAACGCACAGTCGTGACCTCACTTCCTGCCCTTTACCGCCGCTATATCAGTCACGAGCCGAGCGAGCACATGCAGGGTCTCAATGCGAAAGGCGACCTTGCCAGCTGCCTCACACCGGGGGCTGTACCGGGTCCCAATTCCTATGTTGAACCGGCCGAACAAAGTATTCTCCTGCAGGAACTGCAGGACTTCGAAGACGCTCTCCGACAGCGCGGTGCATCTTTGGTCCTGCTCTTCCCACCCAATCTCATTCTGGAAGGGGAGAGGGACAAATGGATTCAGAATTTCACGCCTGTGTTCGAGGCCATGAAGCGTCGCTTTACAGTCGCGCAGGAGACATTGGACGCGAGTCTTTACACCGACAAAAGTTATTTCTGCGATACAGGATTTCATCTGGCGGATGCTGAAGCAGCCGAACGCAGCCGCAGGATCGGTCAATTCATAAATGAAACACGCAAGGCCGCACCCATGAGCAGAAATTAAGACACCTGTTCCAAAGCCAGAAACTCAGAACCGTCTTTTAAAATCCGCTCTGCCTCACCGGCTTCAAAGATGCCGCGATAGAAGGCGTCTGCTTCCGCATCATTCCGAATAGCCGCGGAACCGGGCCCCAGACTCTGTTTCTGAAAGTACGGCTTCAGTCGCGGCGGAAGACCTTCATACATGCGCGTTGGCATCGTGATCATATGCCCCGCACGGGACGCGGGCCACTGCTTGCGGAGGCTTTCATAGCGAGTGGCCAGCACGATGCTGTCGCCGAAAAGTTCATAAGACCGAATTCCCGACACCGTGAAAAACCCCTGAATGGCCCCGCGGGCCATCCCGATGGAACAGTAACTGCGTGACTCCGAAGTCGTGCCCGGGAACTCCTCATCAAAGGCATTCAGAAAACCAAAGGCCAGCTGCAGCGCCACCTCATGGCTGACGTGTCCGGGCGGCGTTTGGAAGGGGAAGCCGACTGCGCATAAGAACCCGTCGCCCATTTCCTTGATACGGAATCCCGAGGCGCTCAGGGGATCGCCCTGATAATCGCGGTTCATGAGATGGCCGCAGCGATCAAAGAAACGCCGCAAAAAGTTCGGCAGGTCGTCGATCTGAGAGCTGGTGCTCGCAATGATATCGAGACAGATCACGACCGCTTCACCCGAGGCATGAGGCATGGTGGTTTCCAGGATCCCGCCTTCCTTCATCTGCTCCATCTGATGCGGATAGACCATTTTTTCCAGCTGGGAAAAGGCATGCCGCCGCCGTTGCGCTTCATGCAGGCGGGCGAGCCGCATTTTGTGGGCCAGCGCATAGGAAATGATGATGGCCTCAAAACTGGCGCCGATGAAATTCAAACTCACGATCCAGGGTTCATCGGGCACGGCTGCCATCAGGTGAAGGACCTGAGCCACGTTGCCGACGATCAAAAGCGACCAGGCTATCAAAAAATACATGGCCAGGGGATGCCGCCGCTTCAGAGCAATGACCGCGGCCAGGACTGCCATGACAGAACCCATGATCGAGAGGATCTGAGTGATGTTCGCGGCCCAGATCAGCTGATCGAAGGCGGTCAAGGCCACCGGAACCCCCAGCGCGAGCATATAGCCGATTATGACCCGACCAAACCAACGTTTATAGTGCTGAAAGTCCAGGAAATAATAAATGAAGGCCATCGTGAAAAGAAGAGCCGCATTGATACTGAGGATACCGAGATGATGGATCGGTCCGGCATCCGGAAACCCGAGCTGCTTTAAAAAGCCGGTAAGATAAAGCTGCGCGATGGCATAGAAGTTCAGATAGAAAAAATAGAAGACTTGCGAAATTTCACGATTCACGAAATAGATCACAAGATTATAGAACGAAAGCGCAAAGCAGATGGCGAAAAAGCCACCGAAGAGCATAAGCTCCAGCACCATGCGGCTATAAAAATAATCCGGATTATAAAGACGCCAATCGAGGACGAACACATCCCGGGATTTCTGGCGAATCAAAAGAGTGTTCTCACCCGGACTCAGCCTCAGGTCGAAAATCGGCAGCCGGTAGTCAACCTTCGAGGCCCGCAGGGGTCTGTCCATGCCGAGGGACTCTGCATGAGTCAGACGCCCGGCCACGCTCTGATAAAGGTCCACGCGACTGGTCATCGCAACGCCATGCTGAAGGAAAACACGTTCCTCCTGAGTGCTGCGATTGTGGATGGTGATCAGACTCCAGCACTCCTGATCCTCGCCGACATTCAGCTTCTGCCGACCCGTGGGGATCCATCCCTCGGTACGTCCGAGCACAGTCTGCCAGTCCAAAGGCTCCGCACTGCAGAGATAGAGGAAGCCTTCATGCGCAAAGGTCTCTCGCTGCCCCGGCTCATGGATCCAGGGCGCAGCGTACCCAGCTGTCCAGAAGGTCAGCAGGAAGACGAAAATCAATATCCTCTGCAGCAAACTCTGTCCTTTCCATGGGGCAGACTATGCACCACAGTTGTTTTTCGGTAGCCTGGGCCCTGCGTGAAGAGGCAAAACTTGCCGCGCTCCCGGAGCACTGGTTATACTGCGCCCAGGGAGGCCCTTATGAAAACTGCAGCACTTGCCTGGCTACTGACCGCAGCCCCTTATTCCTGGTTTGGCGCAGAAATCCGCACGCGCGAAACCTTTGGACAGAATCTGAAAACCCTACGTGTGACCTGGCTGGCGAAACCCGCAGCCGGCAACTGTGCGATCACGCTTTTTTCGCTCTTCAATGGCGATCGCATTTTTTCCAGTGGCCAGGGTCACTGGTCGGAAATTGGCTTTGAAATCTATGGAGGCTCCGCAGCTCAGCCGCTCTATGATGCCTTTCAAACGCAGTACATCACCTATGAATCGAAAAGCGATCCCGCTGCAAAGAGAGGGCGGCAACATGCTATCCAGCATCGCGTGGACAGCGCAGTCCCTGATATCTGGGATGGCGGCTATCACGAATTCCAGGTGGAATGGCGGCCGGCGTCGGATAGTTCCGCACAGCTGATCTTTCGGCTGGATGGCACGATCATCCGCAAGGAAACAGGCGGCGATCTTGGTCGGCTGGAAGAGCAGCTCAAGGTCCACAGCGGAGCCTGGATGGGCTTCTACGAAGGCAAGTGGGCCTGGGGTTGCTCCGACGATTCCCCAAGGTCTGAGTCCACGCGGGTCGAGCTGGATAGTTTTCGCATCGAGCAGCTTGAAAATGGGAACTGGACGACGAGGCTGCTGCGATCCTTTGATCGCAATGAGGAAATAGATTGGAGCTTCGAACGATCGAGCTGGGGTTTCGAATCCTTTGCCGGCAGCTACTGTCCCGGCAATGCCTTTGCCCGGAGCGGCCGCCTTGTCCTTGAACTCGATCAACAGTGCGGACCCGGTTTCTAGCGCGCAAGGGCGGGATAGGTCAGCAGCAGGATATGCACCAGATTCAAAAGAAAATGAGTGATGATGCTGGCCTCGATCCGTCCAGTGACCTGATACATCCATCCGTATCCGAGTCCGGCAATGCTGGCAAGGATCACGTACGTTAAGCCCCCTGCAAAGTGAGCCACACCGAAGAGCAGGGAGGCGATGCCAAGCGCCAGAACTTTTCCATAGCTTAAATCCCGCCCCAGCTCGCTGAGATATTTTTGCAGAAAGCCGCGAAAAAAGCCTTCTTCCGCGACGCATACGAACAAAAGGTTCGTGACGGCCCAGATGGGAAGTATCGCCGGCACCTTCGGATCCCAACGCACGAATTGAAACGCCACGGACAGAAGAGCGAGCCCCAGAATAATCCAGGGCGCCCGCGTACTGGTTTGCAGAATCAAGGCCTTCCCGTCGGACCATGTTCGGATCAGGTTCGGCATGGAACCCAGGATAAAGACACCGATCAGGGTCTTGTCGAAATTCAGGTGCAGCGTAAAAGGAATTCCATCCTCGCTCACCTGCACAGCATCCACGACTTTCAGATTATGAAATCCGGGAAAAAGATGCGCGCCCAAACCAAGTCCGGTCAGAGCCAGCACGCCCGCGGCCACAGCACGCACCCCAGGCCTTTCACCTGTTTGCAAAAAATGTGTCGCGAGAGCAAGCACGACCAGAGGCGGCAGGGCAGCCAGGCTCAGATGATGGGCTATGCCTCCAAGGATCAGGGAACATCCCAGAGGAAGCCACCAAAAGGGAATTCTCCATGGCAGGGGCAGCCACAGAGCGAGAACAGTTAAAAAGAGAAATACGTAGGCAAGTGTCGCAATAGGATCCATGGCAGAGTCCACCCAGGTGTTTCGCATCAGCACGTGTCTCGGTGATAAACGCAAAAGCCTGGGGAATTCAAGCCTTTTTCAGCGGCTTTCACCCGCGCAGAAAAGATCGGCGACCAGCACCTGGCGCTCGACGAAGCGCTGAAGACTGCGCGCCTGCATGCGAAGGCTTTTGCCATGCTGCCGGTCTTCATCCATCGCTCGCATCCAGACGCGCACGGCTGCGGCCCGAGACCCCACCAGCGAAAGAATCTGTTCTTTCATTGCGGCGTCGCAATCATAGAGAAGAAGGGCCACCTGCTCATCCTCGCAATGCGCGAGCGCCAGCTGAAGTTGAGGATCCTGGCGCTCCACCAGACGCCCGAAGCCGGCATGCCTATCCAGGCAGGCGCCCAGCACCAGCATCATAAGATCAGAATTCAGCGCGGTATCCAGGGTAAGATCCGCGAAGTAGCTATCGACCACCTGCATGGCCTCACGATCGGAATAGAGCTGATCGCGCAGCTGATCAGCGTCCGTCTGCAGTATGGACCGCACCCGACGCATCAGCTGATCCATCGTCGTGTCTTCCTTGGATCCACTTTGAAACCAACCAGGGTGCAGATCCTGGCGTCCACGCAGCCAGCCAGCTCGTTCCTTATCCAGGAGTTCCGCCAACGCGCGGCGCCGCGGCCGCGTCATCTGCTGGGCGACCCGCTGCCATTCACGACGGGTCATGAGCTGCACGAAAAGCGGTGCGGAGGCCAAAGGACTTCCCTGCCCCAGCTCCCGCGCCAGATCCAGAAGGAACCGCAGAGCGGCGCGCTGAGCCTCGCGAGGATGCGTGACCGGATTTTTAATATCGGTCAGCAGCAAAAGCTGATCGGTCTCTAAAAAATTCAGCATGGATTCCTGCGTGGCGGCATCCAGCCAACCCAGAAATTGCAGAAGCGCTTCGCGGTCCTTGTCCCAATAGTGCTGCACGCGCTGCCCGGCGCGTTTCGCATCCATCTGCATAAGCAAGCGCCAGGCCTCGCGACCGCGTTCTCCGAAATCCTGAATCACGCGCGGAGCGACAAGGATACCCAAAGCCGGCGTGTTCGCAGGAACGGCTGCGGACGCATCCACCGTTTTTTTCCGGGGTTTCAACCAGGATGTGATGATCTGGGCAAGAAAAAGTCCAGCCGCGCCGACGAGTAAAATTCCAAGAATAGCATGCAAAGATTGCATAAGAGACGCGCGCAGCCGGGGCTCAGGTGCGGGAAACAGCGGCGGATGAAAGGGTCGGGCCACCAAAGGCGGGGGAGCCAGGGACAGCACGGATCCCTGCGCAGCCGGCAGTTCAGGAAGCTTTTTTACGCGGCGAAACTCCAGTTTCTGCCGGGGTTCTTCCACCGACAGATAGCGCGTCACGAGGTCTTCCACCTTTTTGCGGCTATCGCGGCTCAAGGCGGCATCGAAACGCACAATGAATTTCGTGCTGCCCATATCCGGATGCTGCATCAAATCCCGGGTGGCGGCCATGCGCAGATCCGTATCATCGAGGGGTTTCACCTCGCGCCAGCCCATGCGCCAGAGGAATTTATGCCAGCGGAAATACAAGGCATCCGCTACGAAGGAATGACCACAGCTGCTCTGCACCTGGACCTGGGGCGCAGGATCGGGCAGATGCAAACGGGCATACGATTCCACGCGTCTTTGCAGCTCGTCCTGCCATTCCCGGCAGCTGCTGGCACTCAGGCGCGTCCAGGCCATCTCACCCAGCCCGAGGCCCATGATGAGCGTTGTGATGACAAGGATGGTGATCAGTGATCTTCGCATAGGTCGCTGCCCCCGGTGCGCATAGGCAAAAGCGGTTTCCCTTCCATCATATTGCTGCTATAGGAAGGATCAAAAGGGCAGAACTTGCCCAGGCAGGAGTGCAGCATGCTGGAACATATCGTACTTTTTCGCTTTAAGCCGGAAACCACAGCGTTTACCAAAGAGAAGATCGTCAGCGAACTCATGGCTCTGAAAGGCAAGGTGCCGAGCATTCTCGACATCAGCGCGGGCCCTAATTTCTCGGACCGAAACCAGGGATTTGAATATGGATTGGTCGTGCGTTTCGCCGATCGCCAAGGACTTGACGCCTACCAGGTGCATCCCGATCATCAGCACATCGTGCACGAATTGATCCGCCCCGCCCTGGCCGATATCCTGGCCGTGGATTACGAGTTTCCACGTTAAGGCGGGCTCAAGTCGCCCAGGAAAATGCCGATCCGTAAGAGCAAGCAGTCCCATGCAGCAGGAGATCGGCCTTGTCCGGCAAGAATAAAATATTGAAGCCTGGCGAACTACTGTTCAAAGTTGGTGAACAGTCCGATGGCATGTATCTGATCCGCAAGGGTCAGATCCTTGTCTACCTTGACAAGGGTGGGACTGAAATTCCTTTGGCCACCATTGGTGCCGGCTCCATGCTGGGTGAGATGGCGCTCTTCGATAAAAAACCGCGCTCGGCCTCGGCCCGCGCTGTCGATGATGTGGAAGTCACCAAGATTTCCAACGATGAATTCAATAAGATCATGACCCAGATCCCGAAGTGGTTCGTCACGCTGATGTCGACCTTGTCCTCGCGCCTTCGCGACACCAACGAGCGCCTTCAGGACATCGAGGCCAAGTACAAGGGCAACCTGAATCCCATCGAAGAGATGATCAAGACCGTTCATGTTCTTCAGCTGCTCTACTACAAGATGGGCGTGAAGGAAGTGAAGAGCTGGGGCATCGAACGCGAGCCCGCGGAAAGGGAAGTCGCGCAGATTCTGAACAAGGATAAAGCCAAGGTCACGCCGGTCATCGACGCGATCGTGTCGGGTGGGTTGGTTACCATCACCAAGAACTCCTATAAGAAAGATATGCTGACGATCCACAACCGTGGTGATCTGGAGCGTTTCATTGATTTCTCGAGCCGCATTCGCAAGAAAAATACGGCGATGAAATTTTTGCCCCAGGAATTCGTCGATATCCTCGATCTTCTCTGCCGCCAGGCGAAGGCCACGGCCTATGATACCTTTTCCATCGACCTTAAAAATCTGGAAGAGGAAGGCAAGAAAAAAGGCTTTGTCGTGGAAAAATGGACTGAAATCGCCATGATCCTGGAAGGCATCGACGATGCGATCGTCGTGGCCAAGGGCAAGGACATCAATTTCAAAGTCCAGAAAAAGACCGTCGAGATCGTACTGCAGCATGCCCGCATTCTCAGGGCCATCTCCCGCACCGAAGAGAAAAAGCAGAGCGGCAAGGCCGCCTGAACCCTTGCCCGCTCTTTCACCGCTTGCTACCCTACGGCCTTCATCCACGGCAGAGGTGGCGACGTGCTGCCCTACGGCCTTCATCCACGGCAGAGGTGGCGACATGCAGCAATTTATTGGAATTTTAGGCCTGCTCATCATTATCGGAATGTGCTGGGCGCTCTCGGAAAACAGATCCCGTATCGCCTGGCGCACTGTGGCCCTGGGCGTGGGCCTGCAATTCATCTTTGCCTTCCTGCTGCTCGGAATTCCTGTGCTCGGCCTGCACAGCCCGGCTTACGCCATCTTTGAAGCAGCCAACAATGCCATCGTAGCGGTCGTGGGTTACTCCGATCAGGGCGCCAACTTCCTGTTTGGTGACCTCGGCAGCACCGATAAATACGGGTATATCTTCGCCTTCCGCGTTCTGCCGACCATCCTATTTTTCTCGGCGCTGATGGGCGTACTCTATCACCTGGGCATCATGCAGCGAGTGGTTTACGGCATCGCCTGGGTCATGCATCGGACGCTGAAGGTCAGCGGCGCGGAAGCCCTCGCGGCGGCGGCCGAGATCTTTCTGGGTCAGACGGAATCCCCACTCATGATTCGCCCCTATATGAGCGGCCTGACCCGCTCCGAGCTCATGGCTTTGATGACCGGCGGTATGGCCACGGTTGCGGGCGCAGTCCTGGCCGCCTATGTCGGCATTCTTTCGCCGCTCATTCCCAACATTGCCGGTCATCTTTTGGCGGCGAGTATCATGGCGGCACCGGCTGCGCTGGTCCTATCGAAACTCCTCGTGCCGGAGACGGAAATTCCAGAAACCATGGGCCGGGTGGAACTTCACACGGAGAAGACGGCCGTGAATATCATCGATGCCGCCGCGCATGGCGCCAGCGAAGGAACCAAACTCGCGCTGAATGTCGGCGGCATGCTGATCGCGTTCGTCTCTCTCATGGCGCTTTTCAATGGCCTCTTCACCTGGTTCGGCTCGCTCCTCGGATTGGAACAGTGGCTCGGTCATCCCCTGACTTTGGACTGGCTCCTCGGCTGGATCTTCGCCCCACTCGCCTGGGTCATCGGTATCCCGGCTCATGAAGCCCTGGCGATGGGCCAGCTTCTAGGCAAAAAACTCGTGCTCAATGAATTTGTCGCTTACCTGGACCTTGCAAAAATGGGCGAAGGCGTCTCCGACCGTTCCCGCGTGATCATCTCCTACGCGCTCTGCGGCTTTGCCAATTTCAGTTCGATTGCCATTCAGCTGGGAGGAACGGGAAGTCTTGTGCCCGAGCGTCGCCCGGATATCGCGCGTTATGGAATGAAGGCTTTGCTGGCGGGAACTCTGGCCACATGCATGACCGCTGCGATCGTGGGGCTTTTGATCTGATCGGATGGAAAAAGCCGACGGATAAGATCACACCGGCTTTTTTTTCAGAATACGGTACCGGCCTTAAGCGCCTTTTTCAAAAGAGCCTGGCTGCTGGCGCTGCGAAGATTCACATACTGCGAAATATAAATATCCTGGCCATCTTCGGTCTGGCCGACGCCACCACCGGATGTCACACCCGCGAGGCGACCTTTGATGAAGAGGGGTCCACCCGAGTCACCCGAACCACTCAAAGCATAGCGGCCTGCTTCCACATCACTCACCGCACCCGGCACGCCGATGAATTGAATCATTCCATCGTCGCTGACGTTGGCGACCTGGTTCACGCCCTTGCGTTTTTTACCAGCGCCCGATCCCGAGAGCTGACCCAAAGAGTCCACATAGTTTCTGTTGTTGCCATAACCCACGATGGTCAGTTCATCATCCACCTGAGGATCGACGACCGCGATCTGGCTGGTCGCTGGCGCGCTGTTTGCGGGGAATGTGATCACAGAAAGATCAAGCGGACCGACGCCATCATTGATGTCGTAGCTGGCGTCGCGATACCAACGCTGGGCTTTCGCCAGAGCGCGCATCTGCGGGCGACCTTTGACCATCTTCTGTTCAACCAGGTAAAGAGCAGGATTGCGCTCGCTGGTGCCCTCTACACAGTGGCCGGCCGACACAGCCTGGGAGTCGTTCACGAAAGTCGCCGTGCAGTTGGCCAGACCTTCCGGAGTTTGCGCTGCGATAAAGACCACCGACGGATAATCCGTCTCAGCAATTTCAATACCGTTGGTCACCTTAACAGCACTCGTCTCGGGTCCTGCCGATCCGCAGGCGATCATATGAAAGGCCAGCCCTGTCGCGGCGGCGAAGTGAAACCAGGTCTTGTGTGATGTGCGTGCCATGCAAGCTCCCATTCCTGTGTGTTGTGCGGAACGGAATATAGCGGTCTGCTGACTGACTGGCCAGAACAAATTTAATTTTTTTCAATATTCCAATAAAGTCCTGAAACCATTTATCAAACTGCTGTTTCAGGTCCACATGAAATCTCCTCAACCAACAGTTTTGATCAGGCCTGGACCTCCAAATAATCGAATCCAATTAGGATCACAGCTGGGTACTTTGCAGCACAACCCGAGCCGCGAGGAAAGCCCCGCCAAAGCCAAAAAACTCAAATGTTTCGCGAGCCCTTCCCTGGTGTTGGCCTTGCAAAGAAAAAATCGGCTGTCCAAGCCTCATGCACCTACGGGAGAGACCTCATGAGCTTCAAACTTAGCACCTGGACCCTTGGCCTTCTTCTTTCCGCCCCTGCTCTTGCTCATTCCGGATCCCAGCACATAGATCTGCCGAACTGCGGCGGTCACGCCATGGTTTATCGCAACGAGCGTCAGACCATCATCAAAATCGAAGACGTAACCGACTGCAGCAACGTATCCGTCAATGGCCAGCGCATCAAAATGCAAAATCTCAACGATCGTTACTCCTATGTCTATACCTGGCAGCCCACGTTTTACCGTGAGCAGCTGACGCTCCGTGTTCATTCCAATACCTCGCGCACCGAAGATCATGTTCAGCTGCAGGCGGACGAGAATCATGCCGGAAAAAAAAGGCCGCGCTGGGAACGTCCAAGCTGGAAGCCAACGTATCCCGCACCGTCTCCCGTCGTGACCGTTCGTGAAGACGATCTGATCTACCTGGATGAGGCGCGCAATACCGCACTTCTCCCGTCCTGCGGTGGACGCGTGCGGGTGGACATCGAACAGCAAAAGCTGATCGTGCGACTGGAAGGAGCCAACACCTGCGATCGCGTGCGCCTGACCGTTTTCAATCAGCAGCCCCTGGTGATAGAAAGCGTGCGCCGGCTGGATCGCAACTGCGAAGTCTGGACTTTCCGTTTGCCTGAGCGCGCGGTTCGTCCCGGGCGCAACAGCCTGACCCTCGCCATTGAGAATCGTTATCGGGAACGCGCGGACTATGTGCGCTATTACTTTTCAGATCAGCGCTGGTTCTTTGCAAGCGGTGGCCGCTAAGCCCCTGCGCAATTGACTTACGCGACCCTCATCAACACAAAAAACTAGCCGTCAAACCGGAAAAGCTCTTGGCATAAGCCCTTCATGGTTGAATACTGGCCCTATAGGGGAACAGGCCCGCCCTCGATCGTGTGGGCGGCGCAACACTGAAATTTGCTAAGAGAAGTCACCATGTTCAAATCAAATTGGAAATTTTTACTGCTCGCAGCGCTGGTGAATCCAGGCTGCGCAACCCTGGTCATTCGCCTTGCACCATCGGACTGCGCCGTCGTCAATGAGGCCGTACCGGACGGCCAAATACCTGACCCGGCGGCCATTGCGAAGGATGCGTTCTGCGCCAAACAGCTGATGGACCGTCATGCTCCCCAGGGGGCTGTCTCCATTTTCGGCAGCGCACGCACACCGGAAGATCACGAAGCCTACAAAGTCACCCGCGAATTCGCTTTCAAATGGACGCAAAAACATGGCGCTGAATTCCCTGTGATGACCGGCGGAGGCCGCGGCATCATGGAAGCCGGCAATCGGGGGGCCGCGGATGCCAAGGGCAAGAGCCTCAGCATCGGCACCTGGTTCACGGGTGGTTTGGAACGGCCGAACACCTACACAACGCACGGATACATGGCAGCAAGCTTCTCCCAGCGGGAAACGGATCTTATAGATTACGCGGCCGCTGTCGTCATCGCCCCCGGCGGTTTCGGAACCGAGTGGGAGATTTTTGAATCGCTGTCGAAGATTCAAACGAAAAAGAAAAAGACCGTGCCTGTAGTCTTCCTGGGTGGCAGGAAAACCTGGTCCACCTTTCTGCGCCGGGTGGAGGACATGAAAGCCCTCGGTACGATCAGCGCGGAAGACGATAAGCTCTTCTATATCGCCGAGACCACCGACGCCGCTGTCCTGCACATCGAAAAAGCGCTGAAGTCCAGCCAAGGCCGATGAGCCGAGGCATCAAGGGGGAACAGGATCATGGGCCAAACAGAAAACATCACGGCGGTCACCGATAAGGCCACGATAGATGCGCAGTACCGTTACTGGCGCGTGCGGGTGATGTATGGAATGATGGGCGGCTATGCCCTCTATTATTTCGTGCGGAAGAATATTTCGATCGCCAGCAAGGCCATCACTGACGAATTTCAATTTTCCAATACTGAATGGGGCGTCGTGCTGAGCGTCGCGACCATCGTCTACGCCTTTTCCAAATTTTTCAGCGGGGTCCTCGCCGACCGCATGAATCCCAAGTACATGATGAGCATTGGTCTTCTGGCTTCGGCCGTGATCAACCTCTTCTTTGGATTCGGCAGCAGCCTGACCTTCTTCATCGTCTTCTGGGCCATCAATAACCTTTTCCAAGGGGCCGGCATGCCGCCCTGTTCCAAGCTTCTGACGAGCTGGTTTGCGCCCAAGGAAATCGGTTCGGCCTGGGGCATTTGGAATGCCTCCCATCAGATCGGTGGCGCTGTGATCGTGGTGTGGGCGGGCTACCTCGTCGCGCATGATGGCTGGCGCGCCGCGTTCTGGATTCCCGGCGCTCTTTGCGTGGTCGGAGCCTTCTGGCTTTTCAACCGACTCACCGATTCCCCCGAATCCATGGGCCTGCCGCCTGTGGAAGTTTACAAGGGCGAAGTCACGACGCCCGCGCCGAAGGACGATACTCCCTTCGCCGAGATCTTTAAAAAATACATCCTCTATAACAAGTGGGTGTGGGTCGTCAGCATTGCCAACTTCTTCGTCTATATCGTGCGCATCGGCATCATGGACTGGGCGCCCAAGTATCTGCAGGAAGCCAAGGGCTTTGATATCAAACAGGCGAGCTACGCGCTGTCCGGTTTTGAAATCGCGGGCATCTTCGGCGCTTTTGCCTCGGGCTGGATTTCCGACAAGATCTTCAAGGGTCGTCGCGGTCCCGTCTCGGTTTTCTTCATGCTGCTTCTGATCGTGGGCGTGGGCATACTCTTTTATGTGCCGTCCGGTCAGCTGGGTATGATGTCGGTGATCTTCGCCGCGCTGGGCTTTTTGGTCTATGGGCCGCAGCTGCTCGTGGCCGTGGCCGCAGCCGACTTCGCCACCAAGCAGGCGGCGTCCAGCGCTGTGGGTCTCACGGGGCTGCTTGGTTATATGGGAGCTTCTGTCTGCGGTGTCACCACCGGAGTTCTGGTGGATCGCTTCGGTTGGAATGCGGCGATACTCTTTTATCTGGCTTCGGCTATCCTGGGCTGCCTGCTCCTGGCCTTGACCTGGTTCAAGAGCGCCCACAACGCCACGCCGGATTCAGTGCATCACTAAACCTGCCGTTTCAAGGCCCGGAACGGGCCTTTTGAAACCGGTCGGCAGCGCCTTCATCTCGATCAGTTTCAGGATGAGTTTGATCAGGCCCGTCATCGACTCACACTGAAGGAAGGCGCGATTTTCATAATAGTCCGCCAGCTGAGTCCGAAGCGCGATGATATTCTCATGCGGCGCCAGCGTGCTGCCTTCCAGCGCATTGAAGAGTCCTTCCAAACGCAGGATCTCCGAGCGGGTTCGGCGGAAAAACTGCGCCCGCTCCTCCTGCTGATACTGATGCACGGATTCAATCGACAGGTGATCGAGCACGAGCTTCACATAGGGGAAGTTCTGTTTGAAAAATTGCGGCAGGTAGACCTTCAGCGAGGGTTCGAAGCACTGCTGGTCAAAGTCGATCGAGCGGATACGGAAATAATTCTGTTCAAAGTCCATGGTCACGTCGATCACGAAGTTGGCGGCGTGCATGTCCCCCAAGAGGCGCAGGACGCAACGCTCATTGAACTTCACGAATTCCTTGGCGAGGCGCACGCGGCTCGTATCATCCTGATCCAGTTTCTTCTGCAGGAACACATCACCCGGAATCCCGTAGATGTGCTCCTCGACCAGCGTGTCACCGGAATAAAGGTAGGAAATGCGGTTGGGCGAAAGCAGGTGCTCCAGCTCCAGGCCGAAGATCCGGGACATGTCGGCTTTTTTGAGATAAAAATAATCGAAGTTATCATTCAATCGGTTGATCACCCGCACCCGGAAAGGGGAGGTGTTCGCGTAAAGGCAGAGGTCGATGCGATCGACTTCCAGATGCCGCACGTGAAGGCCTGAGCCTCCGGCTCGCAGATGCGAGTAAATCTCCAGCAGCGCGTCGTGCAAAGGTCGCCTGACCGCGGGTGCGTAGCAGAGCGTGGACCAATAGGTATCCTGTCCTTGGGCATCATAGAGCGGCAGGGCCTCCACGTAGTCATGAAGTTCGTCGTAACAGATCGGGAGCTTGATTCCGCGATCATGTTGGCGAAGGTAGCGAGAAAATGGCAATGTGACTGAGTAGCTCAGCTTACGTTTCTCGATCAACTTCATGGACACCTCGAAATACGTAGTCTCCAGACGCATCTGCGCAGGAAAGTCAGCATTTGTCAAGTCCGATGCCTCGTTCCGGGGCGCCCTGCCGCTCTCTGGATTCAAAATTGTGATTTAGGTGAAAATCTGGGAAAATCAGACTCGCACTCTAGATCAAACGGAGAACCACGGAATGAGCGGCGAACTCTTATCCGCCGAAGACATGCGCCGCATTCGAGTCGAGTGGCGCACGGAAGCCGAAGATCGTATCCGCGCGGCTGCGGCGGTTCTTGGCCGCAGGGCCCGGGATGAGGCCGACGCTCCGCTCATGAAGGACCTCATGCGGGTCCTTCATTCTCTGAAGGGAACCGCCGCGATGGTAGGTTTCCGCGAGGTGGCGGAATTCGTCCATCAGATGGAAGATTACTGCGAAATGTTTCGCGGGCAAAATCCGGTGCCGTTCAGCCATTTTTCAGTGGAGCTCATGGAAAAGGCTCTGGAGGAACTCCTCGAGATCGTGGAAACGGCCGACGCTGACCATGATCCGGTCGTCGGCTCGTCTGCGGTTCGGAACGAACTGAAGACAGCGACCGAGGGCCTCTTGCGCGAAAAGGAACTTCATTTCACAGAACCGGAACTGCCGCCCCGGTCGCAGGACGCAATCAAATGGCCGGTCATCACCGCGCTTGATGAGCTGAAAAAAGACCTCACGATCTGCCCCAGCTGTCCCTTCATCAAGGAAAGCTATCGAACTCTTCATTCGAAACACCTCAGCTCCGATGAATTGGAAAAACAGCTCACGACCCTGAACAGTCTTAAGATTGAACCGTGCATCCTTCTGGTTGATGATGAGCCGGGCTTGACCCAGGTGGTCGGCGACCTCATCAAGCTTATCCTGCCCCGCGCGCGTCTGATCGAGGCGGATACGGGCGCAAAAGCCTTGAATCTTCTCAGCTCGGTCATGGGTGATCAGATTGATCTTGTGATCGTCGACCTTGAGATCATTGATATGAGTGGGCTCGCTGTACTGCGTTCGCTACATGAGCTTAAAAGTCGGAGCGAAGTTTTTGCCAATGGCATGATCATGACCGCCCACAAACCCTCCGAACAGGACCTGCATGAAGGTCTGCAGTTGGGCGTTCGCGAGTTCCTGCTCAAGCCATTTGGCATTGATCATCTTTTAACAAGTCTGATCGGCCCCATCCGCGAAGCCATGATGAGCCGTTTGCTTGTCAGTATCGTTTCCTACAGCCAGCGGGTTTACATGGGTTTCAACCGACTGGAGCGTGAACCCGATGTTCAGCTTCAAATCGGTATCCGCCGAGAGATTCACAACATGCTCACGCAGATGGCGAAAGCGCAGCGTAGTCTTCAGGACGCTCAAATGCTACCGTTCTGCTGAATGATCACCCAGCACAACGGCAGAAGGAATGCATTCAAACCGTGGCTGTGCTCAGCACCGTATAGCCAGCCTCCTCGATTTCAGCGGCGAGCGTCTTCGGATCCTCGACGCTATCCACTTTCACCAGCTTGGACGCCAAATCCACCTGAACCTTCGCCCGGCTATCGAGTTTGGTCAGCGACTTCGTGATGGCCTGGACACAGTGATTGCAGGTCATGCCCTCGACTTTAAATTCGTACATCGAAAGATCCTCCTTCCATAAGTTGATTCCAGAATCGGCCTTCCCACGGTGGGAGGGTCAAGGAAAATAATCTCTCTGGCCACTGTAAAATTTTTTGACAGTGATTTCGCCTTATTCCTTCCTGATTCTCGTGACTTACCGCCATATTTACTGGTCTATTTCCTGCAGGGTTGGCGCGGATCTCTGGCCTTTTCACGCACGAGGATACGCATGAAAAATCTCCTGCTGCTTACGCTCCTGGCCGCGACCTCCTTTCACTGCCATTCCCAGTCCTCAAGTCGCGTCGCGACTCTGGAAGCGCCCAAGGCTGCGCCTTTATCTGCGGCCAGTTCCATCGTGAACACGACCTATAATACCTGGGAAAAGGATGGCCGCTGGGAAGCGAGCATGGGGCCTTTGAATCCCAGCAAAGGCGGCATCGTCTGTGATAACGTCGATGAAAAATTTCGGACGGGCGACTATGCGCTCTGGTTTGTGGCGCCGAGTGATGTGATGCCCGAGCTGGGGCTGAAACGCTGCGGCCCCAATGTGCACGGTGGTGAGCCGTCCTGCGTCGAGAACTGGCAGCTCTGCGGCCGCAAGCTGAAAGTCAGCTGCAAGGCCGGATCACGCTGGTGCGGAACTCCGGGCAAGCCCTCGCTGCTGGCTGATTACAATGCCGCGCGCATTCCCGTGAATAACTATGTGCCTGATTATTATGTAAAGAAGACGACGGAGGCTTTGGGGGCATCACCGGCTGTACCTGAGGCTGTCGTGCTTTATATCACCGACTTCTGTCCTGCTGCGCATTCGCAGAATCAGGCCTCCGGTCACTGCCAAAAGCCTCAGCTGGATCTGGCGACCTCAGCCTTCCTGCTGTTAAGCCAGCAGAATGCTCAGGGCTATATTGATTCGCAGCTGGATCTTGAGGTGGAGCTTCTGCCGGAAGACGACAGCACTCCGGCCGGACCGCTTTATCCTAGCGGACCCAATCAATCGCAAACTTCCGCCCCTTGATACGGCCCTGGCGCAGACGTTCGACCGCAATGCGGCCGATGGACTGCGCAACAGCCACATAAGCGATGCGATCGTGGATCTCAATCTTGCCGATGTCCTGGGCGTCCAGGCCGCCGGCCTCTCCGGTCAAGGCCCCGAGTATATCGCCGGGGCGCAGCTTATCCTTGCGACCACCACCAATGGAAAGCGTCGTCATCGCCGCGCCCTGATAAAGGGCCTTTTCCTGCTTCGCGATCTGCACCCGTTCGCGCTCGAAGCTTGAACCCGTGTACGTTTCAATCGCGTCCACCTTCATGCGATCGCGGGTCGAGGCCAGGGAAATCGCAATGCCTTCCTTGCCCGCGCGACCTGTGCGGCCGATGCGGTGGACATAGGTGTCAGCCTTCAAAGGCAGATCGTAATTGATCACCAGATCCAGATCCGCGACATCAATACCGCGCGCGGCCACATCGGTGGCGACGAGCACGCGAATACTGCGGTTGCGAAGTTTGGCCATGACCTTGTCACGGTCCATCTGCTCCAGATCACCGTGCAGCCCGGCAGCGCTTACGCCCCATTCGTTCAAAGCTTTGGTGATTTCGGCGACCGCGGCCTTGTGATTGGAAAACACGATCGCGGTTTCTGGACGATATTGATCCAATAGCCCATGCAGGGCGGACAGTTTATTTTCAGCGCTGATCTCGACCAGGATCTGTTTCACGCTGGAGGCGGTCACCTCACCTTCATCAATGGTGATGCGCTGCGCCTCTCTTTGATAACGCGCGCTCATCCCTTCGATGCTGGCGGGAAATGTCGCCGAGAAGAAAATCGTTTGCCGATTCTTCGGAGCCGCGTCCAGAATTTTTTCCATTTCATCCGCAAAGCCCATGTCGAGCATGCGATCGGCTTCATCGAGCACGAGAAAGCGCAGAGGATTCAGATCGAGGTTCCCACGATTCAGATGATCGAGCGTGCGGCCGGGTGTGCCCACCACGATATGCACGCCGCTTTCCAGGCTATTGGCCTGAGGCCGTGACGGTTCCCCGCCAGCCAGCACCAAAACCTGCAGTCCGGGATGACGCCGCCCAAGTTTCCGTATCTCGCGCGCCACCTGCCCGCAAAGTTCCCGCGTGGGACAAAGCACCAGGGCCTGGACCCGCCGTGCGCTCACGCGGATGCGATCGAGGATGGGCAGGGTAAACGCAGCCGTTTTGCCGCTCCCGGTCTTGGACTGGCCAATCAGGTCATGACCTTGCAGCAGGAGAGGTATGCTCTGGGCCTGAATGGGTGTCATGGAGGCAAAACCCAACTCGGCAACGACCTGCTGCAGAGCAGGTGAAATCGCAAGCTGAGCGAAAGAGGATGGGTTTGCGGTGGGCGCTGTATGCATAGTTTTTCTCCGGAATCCTGGGACGGAGCACCATAACGCAGGACTTCGAAAAGAGCCAGCCAAGACTGGGGACGCCCTGAGCGATATCGTGTGCATCCTCTTTCAGCACACGCATCACCAGGGCCGGTCCATCCTCTCGGGAACCAGGATTTCAGGAGCCGCGGCTCAGCGTGGCAAAAGGCAGCCGGGAACTTTGACATCGACCTGCCCCTGATCGTTGCGGCAGGAATAGATCCAGAAGGTTTGCTGCGCGTAGCTATAACCCTTCTTATAGATCACAGAACCATCCTCATTCACTTCACAGGGATTATTGACTTCGCATTTGCGGCCCGAAGTATTGCCCGTGTTATTCACGGCCACCACGGTGCGCGTACCTGCGGCCAGAACCGGCGAGCCGGAGGTGCCACCGACGACATCGCAGCTTGAAGTATAACGAATCGCGTCCTCGAAGCTCCACTTGCCTTCCTTCAGAACCGGAGCCACGGCGGCCACGGCACAGGAATAACCGCGCTTCCAGTAGCCCGAGATGACCTCGATCTCGGTGCCGAGTTCGGGGGCCTCGCGGCTCAGCGTCAGCGCATCAATATTGAATTTCGCGCGGATGTCGGCATAGCTTTCACGCAGCTGGTAAAGACTCATATCGGTTTTGGTCATGGTCGCGTACAGAATTTTTTCCGCGCGCACGGTTCCGAGTTTATTGGCCTTGGCCCCCAGGACATCAAAGCTTCTGCTGTTGTTTTGATTGAACACGATACGGCCTGGATCGATCATGCCCGTGCAGTGACCGTTGCTGAGCACCATGGCCTTATCAGTGTCCTGGCTATCATCAAAACGCACGAGGCTGCCCGAGCAATTCGATAGGCCCAGAATGCCTTCGAAATCATAATCCGCGGTGAAGTTCTCCACGGCATCCAGACTTTTGGGAATGGGCAGGCCAAACTCAGGCATGCTGTCCGCGTGAAGTGACGAAAAAGACGCAAGTAGGCAGGGAATCGAAAGCAGTAAGCTTTTCATGGCATCCTCTCAATGTAATGACGGCTCGTTCTGCATTCATGGCTAAACATTCGCCTGAAGCTTGGCAATACAGCTTATTTGAAATATAGCCGCCTTCGATGGGCCGCCTTACCTCAGAGTAAGAAATCAAAATAAATTTAACATGCGGGTATACGAAGCCGAAGATCACCTTCAGAGCATGAGGTGAATGCGATGTCACGAATTCTTGCGATCTTCTTATTTTTACTCAATGACTTTCTGCAGGCGGCGCCAGCTCATCAAGCGGTCGTCGAACTCGACTCCGAGCTGCAAACCTTACCTTTGGATCAGCAGCTTTGGTTTGTGGAAGATGGCGCGGGAAAATTTCAGGAGACGGATATCCTGAAGCCTGAGTTCGCGCTGCAGTTTGCACCGAACAGCAGGAAGACGCCGAACTTTGGGTTTTCCCAAGCGGCCTGGTGGGCCCGTGTGCAGCTCCGCAACACGAGTGACAAAGCTCTGACTGTTTACGTCACCGAAGGCTACGCCGTCGTCGATCACATCAGCTTCTGGCAGGTGATACCAGACCAGGGCCTGGTCGCGCATGCGTCCATGGGAGACCGGACGCCGCATGATCCTCGGCGTGCAGCCCATCGGCTACCGACCTTCCGCATGGATCTGCCCCCTGGCGACAGCTGGCTCTATATCCGTATTCAAACGGAAGGAAGCGTAATCTTTGATATCAAGCTCCACGGCGAGGATGCCTTTCATCAGGCTAAAACCGATGACTATGTCTTTGCCTATACTCTTCTGGGCATACTCCTTGTGATGGCACTCTATAACCTTTTCATCTGGATGCAGCTGCGTAAACTCACCTATCTCGTGTATGTGGGCTTTATTCTCACCATGATCTGGCAACCGCTCGCCTACAGTGGGCTGGCTGTTCTTCATCTGAGCGATTACACATGGTTCATGAATAGCGGCTACATCTTTATCGCGAATAAATCCACGCTCCTCGCCTGCCTCTTCCCGGTCCTTTTTCTGTCTCTGAGGGACCGGCACCCCTGGCTTTTGCGCTTTTGCTATGCGGGGATGTTTTTCTCGGTCGTCTCCGATGTCTCGCTGCTGTCCAGCTATAACCTGGGAGCCAAAGTTTCTGTTCTGGGAGCGACGCTCGCGTCCTTCATTACTCTGACGGCCGGTATAGTCTGTTCCATGAAGCGCTTTCGCCCGGCTTACTTTTTTACTCTGGCCTGGATTGTGATGATTGTGGCCAATGTCGTCCGGATGGCTGTTGTCGCGGGACACCTGCCGGCCTCTTTCCTGGCCGAATGGGGCGTTCTGATAGGCTCGGTGGTGGAGGTCGTCCTGATCTCGCTGGCCCTGGCGGACAAGATTCGCCTTACGGAAAAGCAGGCCTTCGAAAGGATCGAACTGCTGAACCAGGAGCTGAAGAAAGAGCATGACGCCGTCGTGCACCTGAACAACAATCTTGAGCGCATGGTCGAAGAACAGACCCGCGAAATAAAATCCATTCTGAAGCATATTCAGATCGGTATCGTTGTAATCGGGAAAAACAAGCTGGAAATCACCGACACCTATTCGGAATCGGCCAAAAGCATTTTCAAAACGGAAAAGATCGCTGGGGTCCATGCAGTCGACCTCCTCTTCGCCAATGCCGCGATCGACAGTGATGTGAAGAGTCAGGTGCGCTCGGTGCTGGACAACAGCATGGGTGAATCGGCCCTGAACTTCGAATTGAATTCGAATCTTCTGCCCCATGAACTGACCTATCTTTTCGGACTGGAGCAGCGGGTGCTGCAGTTCGATTGGAATCCTGTCATGGACAAGGACGGGACGATCGAGAAGATGCTGATCTCGATCAAGGATGTGACGGCGCTGAAACAGCTGGAAGCGGAAGCCCATGAACGTTCGCGGGAACTGGAGTGCATCGGCGAGATTCTGGACGTGACCCCGCGGAATTTCGGGATCTTCATCGACTCCGCCCAACGTTTCCTGGCCGACAACCTGCGCCTGCTGAAGAGCAACCTGCGTTTTGACAAGGAAGTTCTGAAGATCCTGCTCATCAATATGCATACGATCAAAGGCTCGGCTCGAAGCCTCGGCCTGAAGAATCTGACTCCCATGCTGCATGACAGTGAACAGCTCCTGGCCCAGTCCTTGAATAAGGATGTGAAGTGGGATCATGCGCGACTGCTCCAGGGTCAGCAGATCATTCAGAATCAGATCGATTTGTATCAGCAGTTGAACCAGGCCAAGCTCGGACGGAATTCCGGCGACGCTCTTACTTTTTCGACCGAATTCGTGGATCGCATGCAGAACTTTTTGAGGGTCGTTGCCGACGAAGGACCATCCCAGTTCCGGCAAAAAGCGGTGAGCCTGAAGGAAGTCATTGAAAATCTGACGTTTATTCCGGCGGAAACCGTCTTCCGCGAGGTCCTGGGAACGGCCGATATGCTCGCGCGGGATCTGCGGAAAGAGCCGCCTGTCATCGAAGTTCGGGGGCATTCCATTCATCTGTCCATGGAAGCCCAGGAGCTGGTGCGGAACACTTTTGTGCATATCATCCGTAATTCCATGGACCATGGCATCGAAACCGCATCCGAACGCAGTGCGATGGGCAAGAGTCCAGAAGGGCATATTCAAGTGTCCGTTGCTCTGGAGGACGGCCAGCTCGTGATCGTCTACCACGACGATGGCCGCGGGCTGAATCTGCGGGCAATTCGCAGGATTGCGATGGATCGTGGTCTGCTCAGGCCCGATAAGAATATTTCGCCTGAAGACATGGCCTATCTGATTTTCGAGCCGGGTTTTAGCACCGTGGAGACGGTGAATGAGATATCCGGTCGGGGCGTAGGCATGAGTGCTGTCAAAGACTATATCGAAGTGAAGGGAGGTCAGGTCAGCATTGAGCTTCTGACCGAGACTCCTGTGATCAACCTGGACTTTGTTCCCTTCAATTTTGTCTTTCGACTGGTGCCGAAACTTTGCATTCAGGGAGTCGCCTGAACCATAAGCTTTGCGCAGAGCGAAGCGACTGCGACGCCACATCACTATTTTTATGCACCTCCTGGAGGCTTCAACCTGAGAATACAGGTTTACTCCAGGAGATCTCTGGTTTTTCTTCGTAAATCCTCGCTCAATCATTTCCGCCTGGGAGCCGAAAGCAGCCTTACCAGCGGAAGGAAACGTTCATGTATTTTCTAGTTCGACTCTTCGCTCTCCTGTCTCTGTTCGGGTCACTCACTGCCGAGGCGCGGACCCTCGCCGGGGATGGCATCCTCGATTTGCGAGGCCAAAAACTCGACGGCCCCCTTGAGCTGAACGGTGACTGGGCTTTCTATTGGCAAAGCTTCGTGGAACCTCAGGATATCGAGAAGCTGGAGGCCCAGCGGACGCTCATTACGGTCCCGAGCGTTTGGACCAATGCGAAGGAAAAGTACCCGACCTTCGGCTATGCGAGCTATCATCTGCGAGTTCGACTCGATGCGCCCGCGCCTCTGGCTCTTTATTTCCCGGCTTCGATATGGTCGGCATCACGCATCATCGTCGATGGCGTGGACGTGGCGCATTATGGAACATTGGGAACGTCCGCTGACACGTCCACAGGTGGCCAGGGTCCCAAACTCTATGCCTTTACGCCAAAGACGGCTGATTTCGATGTGATCGTGCAGGCGGCGAATTTTGAAATTTTCCTGGCCGGCATGAATAGTTCCCCCCTGCTGGGCTCGCTTGATGATCTGACCTGGATGCGCTTCAAAAAAATCAGTCTGGATGTTTTCATCATCGGCGCTCTTTTCATCATGGGCATCTATCATCTCTGCCTTTTCTGGTTGCGGCGGTCCGATCCGTCCACTCTCTTCTTCGGTCTGCTTTGCCTGGGCGTGGGATGCTACCTGACTGTGACCCGTGATGGTCTTTTGATGACTTTGGTGCCCCATCTTGATTTTAATCTGCGGCTTCGGCTCTATAACATCACCTGGATGGGCAGCGTGCCGATGTTCACCTGGTTTGCCCACTGCAGCTTCCCGAAACATTATAAAGCCTGGGTCCCTCTTTTCATGACCGTCGTCACCCTCGTCTTCGTCGGCCTTGCGGGTTTCACGTCCCCGCGTTTTTTCGTCGATAAGACGCTTGGCTATCAGCTCCTGACCTGCTGCATGTGCGTTCACGCGGTGGCGGCGATTTCCTATGCCTGGTATAAGAAAGTGGAAGGCGCTGCGTACTTCCTTGCGGGCATCATGTTCCTGCTGGGATCTTACCCGCATGGAAAAGGATCTGAAGGAGGCGGAACGGATCGTCGGCATCTATGAAAAAATCGCCCGGGAAAAACTGGGCCGGATCAGCGCCACGCATCGGCAGGTGGAATTTCATGTGGAACTCATCGAAGGGCTCTATTACGACATCTGCCATACGACCCGTGGCCGCGAGCTGCCGGCCGATGTTTTGAGTATGGTCGATCGACTCAAGGCGACGCTGCATGTCAAGCTCTTCAAGGACGTCGACCAGGTTTTTGCCGATCTGGTGGAGTGCCTGCCGGTGCTGGCGCGGGATCTGCATAAGGAAACGCCGCGTTTTGAATTGCATCACAGCGGGATTCTTCTGACCGAAAGAGCTGAGGATGTTTTCCGCCGGGTCTTTGTCCACCTTCTGCGCAACAGCATGGATCATGGTCTGGAAACAGCGCCCGAACGCAGCAAAAAGGGCAAGGAACCCGTGGGTCATATCCGGGTGAGCATGCAGCGGGACGGTGAACGCCTGCACCTCGTCTATGAGGATGATGGTCGCGGTCTGCATATCGCACGCATTCGTGATATCGGCCTTGCCCGTGGGCTGATCAGTGAGGATGTGAATTACACGGCGGCGGCTTTGGCGGAATTGATTTTTGATTCCGGCCTTTCGACGGCCAATCAGGTGTCGGATATTTCGGGCCGTGGCGTGGGTATGGATGCCGTCCGGAGTTTTCTGCAGGACGCCGGAGGCGGCATTACCATTCAGCTCGGAGAGGAAAAGGAACCAGGCTTTTTCGCTCTCCGCTTTTTGATTGATCTTCCCTTCGTTCTCTTTGAAGAACGGTTGCCCAACGGCGGTCAGCGCGCCGCCTGATAGGCAGCCGGGCACCACTCAACCTGCACGACCCGGCTTGAGATAACGAGCGAACTCGTGAATAATCTCTTGCTGGTGGTCGGCTGGCTATTGCATAGTTTCAGGGTATTCAACCTTCCGTACACCTGGAGGTCGATGGATCATGGCATCCCCGGATATTCTGAAATCCATTTTGCTTGAGGCTGAGTATGCCTGTTTCAATCGACGTCGGACTTTACGTGATGTCACTGAAGGGATGCCCTCGATCCATGCGGACTCCCATCTGATTCAGATCAAAGATCCCACGGCGCCCCTGGATACTTATGTCAATCGCTTGATTGTGGCTGATCCCATCGAAGCCGAGGCGCTGCTGAAAATCAGCCGGCAGTATGATGCTCAGAATCTCGCCCACTCCATCGATGTGCTGCCGCATGCCCTGACGCCGCAATTATCCGCTGAGCTGATCCAAGGTGGTTTCCTACCGTTTCGTGAGTTGCTGTTTCTTCACAGGAAGCCTGACTCGACTTTTCCTAGGCCAGCCGCTGGCATCTCCATCAAAAAAGTCGGGTCCGGCGAGGGACCTATCTTCCTGGACGCGGTGATGGCGTCCATGGGACGAGCGATTGCGCCTGCCGTGCTGGCCGCTAAACGCCATTTTTATGAGAATTCTTCGTTCATCTGCTATCTCGCTTATTGCGAGGATGAGCTGGCTGGATTGGCAACTCTTTATCATAAAGGCGATCGAGCCTGGATGGCGAACGCCTTTACGTTTGAGTCCTTTCGCGGGCGAGGCGTGCAAAGTGCGCTCATCCACAGTCGCATTCAGGATGCGGCGGCTCTGGGCGTCGCGACGCTGCTCACGGATGTGGAGTTTCTCACAGCCAGCTACCGCAATCTGCAGCGGCTTGGCTTTGGCTTCCATTATGCCGCGACCAGCTGGGAACGATTACCCAGCTGACGGCTCGCGGTTTGGGATGCTTGTCGAACCTGGTTTACATCGTCCAGGACTTCAGGGTCGAATTTATTCGGACTCGCCCTGAAACAAGGCGATCAACTTTTCAAGCCTGGCCTCGTGATCAGCGATGATATACACGGGCCTGCCGTCGATCGTCACAGCTGATGTTGTTGCACCGAATCGTGAGGGGCGACTGCAAAAGCCGCTCTTTTCGAGTTTGACCAGCATCTGAAAGCGGTCCGCATCATCACTGGCCTGGAATGCATCCTTCTTATCGAGAGTCACAAAGCTTCGATTGGCTGCGCATCTGGACTGCGGCTTGCCCAAGCCTGCTTTAAAACCTTCCATGAGCCTCGTCAGGCGCTCGTCATCATCGTTGAAACTGAAGACATCGCGGCCACCCAGGGTCAGGGAGGAACGGTTGGCGGACAATTCCGAAGCCCCCATGCAAAAACCACTGGCGAAGAGGACGCTCAAAGTCTGGGCGCGCTTGCGATCGTCGCTTTCATAGAAAACGTCCCGACCATCTAGAGTAATATAAGACCGATTGGCGTTACAGCGTGTACCGGCCGGAAAGAGTCCGGCTTGGAAAAGAGAAAGCATCCAGTTGAGTCTGGCGCCATCATCACTTTCATAAAAAACATCACGGCCATCAATGGTAATATAGGAGCGGTTCGCGCTGATCGGGCTGGCGCTGGTGCAATAACCACTAACCGCAAGTCGTTCCAGTATCGCCGACCGTTTATGATCATCGCTTTCATAAAAAACATCACGACCGCTGATGCTGATGTAAGAGCGGTTTGCGCCACACTTTGAACCCTCTGGCAGGATATTCTTCTTCGACAGGGTGAGCATCCACTGAAGCCGTTTGGCATCATCAGATTCATAGAAGACATCACGGCCGTCGATGGTGATGTACGATCGGTTTGCACCCACCCTGGTGGGCACCGAACAGAAGCCGCTCTCTTCCAAGCTCATAAAGGCATTCCATCGCTTGCTATCGTCGGATTCATAAAAGACATCACGACCATCGAGAGTCAGATAGGATGAAGTCACGCCGCATTTTTTCGAGGAAGGCAGATTCTTCTGAAACATTTCGAGCAGCCGATTCAAGCGCTCTTTATTGTCTGCAATGTAAAAGGCGTTCTTGCCGTCGATCGTTATATAGAAAGCATCAGCACTCACCCTGGTGGGTCGTGAGCAGAAACCTGAGGACTGCAGGGTCGCCATATGCTGATCACGGAGGGTCTTCTCGTTCATGCCATAAACAAAGGCCTCCTTGTCGTTGAGCTTGATGGTGAAATGGGTTTTGTCTTCCTTCACGCAGTTCCCATCCCTGCAAATAGGCAGATTCTGCATGTCTTCAAATGCCTTATCCCGATCAGCTTGACTTGAAAAAAAGCGGGTCGCATTGTCATCCAGCGTGCGGATGAAATAGAGATTTCGCTCCGAAGCCTCGCACTTTTCCGGACGGTCAAGGGTGGTGACCTGGGCTTGGATTGTTTTGCTTATATCCTGGCCGGCCGGTCCTTGGCACGATAGCGTCACATCACTGGTTGTGTTGATACGAAAGGACTCATTCGTTCCGCTCGCATCCAGACCGCGTAAATACTCGACGTTCCCAGATTCGTTCTTGAGCGCAAGCCCGCAGGTGTTGAGGCCCTCGGTCTTCCAGCTTATTGTGATGGGCTGTGGCCCATCGTCCCGGAAGATAAAGAGCGGATTGGGAGTGATCGCCAGATCGAGGATTTTAGGTTCCGGGCCAGGGGAGCGACCAACCTTGATACCGATCGTCTTTTGCACAGAGCCAGTGCTGTCTTTGCAAGTCAGAACCAGCTGCGTGCTTTCCCATACCTGGAAAGGAAGATCACGTCCTTGAACGTCAACCTTCATCGCCGAGTATGGCGTGAGGCGCTCCAGGGTGCAACTCGAAGCAAGCTGCGACTGCCATTTCAATTGAACTGTACCCTCATTTTCTGAAGGAGCCAGGACCACGTTATTGGGTTTTGCTTCAAAAGCCAGAATCGCGAGTTTGTTGCTGGGATCGCGCGTGAGCTTGATACTTTTCTCGGCTCGGACCTCATTGCCCTGCGCGTCGTTGCAGGTCAGAACGACAAATGTCGACACAGAGACGGAAATTCCCGCAATTTCATCGTTGGGCAGACGATCCGGATAGGACTGTCCATCTCCTAGAGTCAGCTGGCACTTATAGGTATTGCGGCTTCGCCATGTGACAGTGAGGAGCCCGGCTTTCTCATCGGGAGCCAGGTTCAGGAGTTCTGCTGAAAGCGTGAATTCATCTATAGCAGATTCCTGCAAAGGGTCCGACGCCCTATTGGACTTCGAATCTCCGCAGGCTTGGGAGACGATGGTTAGGGCAAGGAAAAATAACAAAGAGCGGCTCACGGAAAGCTCCTTCCTGTGTTTTGGCCACGGGCTGGTCCCGTGGCCGCTGTACCGCGAAAGACGCCAAAAAAGACAGGATATTGCAGAAATATTAGAGAATGTTTTGAGGGAGACTGGGGAGGTTTAAGAGACTATTTTTATTAAGTTTTCGGGTGAATACTGAGGGGTTGGTTCAATGCCCTCCCTCTTCGACTTCAACCGGGGCCCCTTCGTTCTCTTCAAAGAAAGGGCCGTGGCAGTCAGCGCGCGACCTGATAGCAGCCGACTTCGCGGCGCAGGGCTTCGAATCGCGTGCGCAATTCACCGACGGGATTGCGCGAGCCTTTTACATCGAGGCGCACAAAAACTTCACCATTGGGATTTTCCACCTGGATAAAGGCGGCGTCCGAAGGGGATGCAGGGCGGCAGCGGCTGTCTCCTTCCCCATTGCGGGCTCCGGCTTCCAAAGCCGCCATCAGGCGTCCTGCAAGGTCGCAGGCTTCGCTCGTGAAGCCGTCACGAGCCTGGGTCAGGACACGGCTGCTGGTCAGGATGTTGCCCTGAATCGAATAAAGAAAGCCACCCACTTCACCCTGAACATCGTTTGCATAGAAGCCATTTTTCGCGCCGGTGAAACCCGCGACGCTTCCATCCAGGGATACGACCGCATACTGCCGTGTTGGGGCTATTGGATCAAAATCTGCCGACTGAAGGGCTTCGATGATGACATCCGCTGCGTAACCCTTCGCAAGAAGACGCGCTGCATACTGCCGACCGGAGATATTGGTGTTGGCCTGAGCATGAACCGCACCGACACCGGGAACGCCTTGATAAACACGGCTGACCGAAGCTCCGGCGATGCAGCTTGTGGCCGCTCCACCGACCTGGCCTGTCTGCCTGTCGACGGCTACGATGGAATATGTAGCCCATACGGGGGCTGTAAAGACAAGACTGGCAAGGCCTACGAGAGAACGCAGAATGTGAGTGCGCATGGTGGCTCCTTTTCCTTTTGGGTTCTGCTAACAGAGCCGGAAGGCTTCGTCAAATCAAAATCCGCAAGGCGGGAGTTGGATACCAGGCGACTGTAAAGGGCTGACAGCAAAGGATCTTCACCTGTGATGGTGATCATGGTCGTGATCGTGGTCACAGCTTTCTGTTTCCACTTCCAGATTGATGAAATGATAACCCTTCTGGCGAATTTTTTCACGGGCCTGTTCTTTGATTTGCGTCGCGTGTTCCCAGGATGAAATGCGCAGACAAGCGGTGAAAACATGCTGACGCCCATCAAGGCTCCACGCATGAACATCACGCAGGGCTTTGACGCCGATGATATGCTCCAGATCATGGCGCAGAGCCGCCAGATCCTTTTCAGAAGGCACATGCTGCATGATGATGCGCAAAGGTTCCTTGAGATGGCGCAGAACATTCACCAGGACAAAAATCGAAATCCCGATGGCCAGCACCGGATCAATCCATGCGACCTGGAAAACGCGGATGCAAAGAGCGCCGATCAGAACGGCGATCCAACCCAGAAGGTCTTCGATCAGATGCCAGGACAGAATTTTTTCATTATGCGAATGACCGTGCGAAAGCCCAAAGGCGGCCAGGCCATTCACGAGGATGCCAAGGATCGCAAGACCGATCATGCCGTTGATGTTGGGCAGCTCGCGCGCTTCGAAAAGATGCGTGATGGCTTCCACACAGATGACAAACGATCCCGCGATGATGATGGTGCCTGAAACCAGGGAGGATAGGATCGAATAGCGCTGATAGCCATAGCTCAACTGGGCAGTCGCCCCCTGCCTCGATTTTTTCTGCAGCACCAGGGCCAGAGCCAGACTCATGCTGTCACCGAAATCGTGGATGGCATCGGCGATGATCGCAAAGCTGCCGATCAGGATGCCGCCGATCAATTCGATCAGGGCGAAGGCCATATTCAGATAAAAGGCCAGCTTGATCCGCTTCACAGCCGCAGCCGAAGCAGGGGAGTCATCCGCTATTGCAAGGGAGTGTTGATGGCCGGAATGGGAAGCGTGATCATGGTCGTGATCATGATGGTGATGATGGCCTTTGGTGCCCATGAGTCTCCGCCTTGTCGCCCGTGAGCGGTCTGATTCCTGGGAAGGTCGTCGCATGCTGACGACTGCCCGGAAGCAAGCGCTCTTTCAGGTAATCATACACCAAATGCAGAAGGGCGCCTCCAATAAATGCCTCAAAAAGACCGAAGTAGGAGGGGATCGCAGCAAAGAGGGCATGACTCAGGAAAAAGCCGAGGACCGTGCCCAGGGCCACGTTGATCAGCACAGCCATCGCCATGCGACGGCCATAGCGTTCGTCGAAATACTTCCAAAGAAATACTTCGAAGAGCATGCGATGAAGGAGCACGCTCATGCTCAGCTCCTTGGCATGATGATGCGCCTCGCCGATGGCCGGCAGCTCGGAACTGACCAGCGCCGCCCCATCAATCATGGCGTGGCTAAAGAGAAAGACCTGAACCAGAGCCAGGAAGAACCAGGATTTTTTTTCCGGATGCGAAAAGAAATAATCGTCCCCGACACCCAGCATGATCACACCGGCCAATGCAGCAACGATGGCACCCCAACCGTAGACGGCCAGGCTTTCCACTATAATATGAGTGATGATGGTGTAGGTGATCCCGACGACCAGAATGAAGGCCAGAATCTGTGAGGCTTTACGATAGCGCTGCACGGCCTGCACGATCATGGGAGTGCAGGCGAGGAGCAGCAGGCTTGCGAGTAGGTAGTTCATAAAGCCTTTCGAATACTTGGGATCGCTCAAGCGGACCGGGCCGCATGCGCTGACCTCATGTCTATCGGCATAAATACTAAAATTTACAATAAGAGGGCAGTCAAATCTCGGGCCCCGGGAGGGCAGGAATTAAAATATCCTGAGATTTTAGTCAAGTGGAAAGCCATTAAGGCGGGTAATCGCAAAGTCTCGGCCGCTTCTATTCGCAAGAACTTGCAACAGAAGCGGTGACTAAGTGCCTGAAAATCTTACCTTAGGGGTAAAGAATCTGGGTGATCCAGGCGTCCTTCGGGCTTTTCCGGGTATAGACGAGGCGATCGTGCAGACGGAAGGGTCGGTCCGACCAGAATTCCACGCGGATCGGCAGAATGCGAAATCCTGACCAATGCGGTGGCCGCGGGATGGTCTTGCCCTCGTACTGCTCAGTGACCTGTCTGAGACGCGCTTCGAATTCGGCGCGCTCTTTCATCGGCTGCGATTGCAACGAGGCCCAGGCACCCAGCTGACTTTC
Organism: Oligoflexus sp.; assembly: GCF_035712445.1. Taxonomy (NCBI): domain Bacteria; kingdom Pseudomonadati; phylum Bdellovibrionota; class Oligoflexia; order Oligoflexales; family Oligoflexaceae; genus Oligoflexus; species Oligoflexus sp. The sequence continues at coordinate 77,660 of NZ_DASTAT010000061.1, forward strand.
ACGCGGACGGCTGGCAAAATAAGCATCCGCTTCGGCATCCGACACACGCTCGACGCTCCCCGCAACGCGCACCTGACGCTTCAGCGTATCCCAATGAAAACAGACCGAGGCCTGTGGATTCTCTTGAAGATCACGAGCCTTGGCACTCGTCATGTTGGTATAAAAAACCAAACCTTCGTGATCAAACTGTTTCATAAGCACCATGCGCACCGACGGCATGAGATCCCGCGAAGCCGTGGCCAGAGCCATCGCTGTGGGATCAATCAGAGTTGAGGCTTTTGCCTCAGCAAACCAGGCAGCAAAACGTTCGACAGGGTCCTGATTGTTGACAGCCATAGTCAGACATCTCCAGTTGAAAGGGTACGTGACGCGACTGGAGTATATAACAGGCCTCGTACGAGGGCTAGGCGACTTGCCCGATGCTGGATTTTTTCACTCGGAAAAGAGGCAATTCCAAATCGAGCCCCTTCACCTTGAAGGTGCCGATGGATTCCCATGCGCCTTCGGGCAGCCATGCGGTTACGGCCTCGGTCATCACGATATCATCCGCATCTGCCATGGTTTCCACGCGGGACGCAAGATTCACGGTATGACCAACGGCCGTGTAATCTGCCCGCTGGGGACCTCCAAAACTGCCGACGATGGCAGGCCCACAGTGCATGCCGATGCGCATGTGAAAGGTGTAATGCTCGGCCCGCTGCCATTCTTCGTTAAGCTCGGCCAGTGCTGTCTGCATGGCCTTTGCGCAGCGATGGGCACGGTCCACCTGGTCCTGAACGCGCATGGGCGTGGGCGCTCCGAAGATGATCATGATGCCATCGCCGATAAATTTATCCACGGTGCCACCATGTTCAAAGATGATTGCGCTCATGCGTACGAAGAAGGTATTCAGAATATTGGCAATGGACTGAGGCGACAGCTGCTCGGTTGCTCGGGTGAAGTTGCAGAGGTCAGCGAAAAGCACGGTCACGTCCATCTGCTTGGCCTGCTCATCCAAAGTGGAGCGGCCCTCGACGATGTCGCGCACCAGCTGAGGCGGCAAAAATCTTTGCAGGACGTTCTGCGCAATGTAGCGATTCAGTTCTTCGATCTTGCGCTCGCGCTTTTTCAGATCCAAAAGGTTGTCGACGGTCGCGATCAATTCCAGGTCATCGAAGGGTTTATTGATATAGGCATTGGCGCCCACGCGGGTGGCCAAGGCCCGGCTCTGCTCATCGCTCTTGGCGGTCAGGAGTATGGTCGGGATCGAGGCGAATTCCTCGTGCTGATGCAGGGTTTGAATGAATTCAGGGCCGGTCATGCCCGGCATCATCCAGTCGCTGATGATCAGGTCAAAGCGCTGCTGCCTTTTGAAGATAAGCTCCAAGGCCTTGGCCCCGCTTTCCACCAGCACAGTATGATAGCCGGCGGAAGCCAGCGTATTGCCGATCAGTCGCCGCATGTCGGCCACGTCATCGACCACCAGAAGATGGACGGCTTCCGCCGGTGGCGTGCGCGGGGCTATGGCATCTATATCTTGCGAAGGAGCGGGTTCATCCACATCCGCAAAATGCCAGTCGCGCGGCACAAAGCCCTTGGTTTCGGCCGGCCTGATATCGGGAATGGGACTGCGGTTCATAAAGCCCTGCAGGGCCTGAATCTCGTCATAGATATTGCAGGGTTTATAGATCACATAATGAACATGCGCTTCATTAATGCCCTGTTCCAAAACATCAGCCGAGGCCTGGCCGGTGATCATCACCCGGAAGGTTTCCGGATAGTGCTCGGCTGCGAATTTTAAAAGGTCGGTGCCCTTTTCATCACCCAGGACCACATCGGAAAGGAGAACCTTGACGCGATGGTTATCCAAAACCTCGCGCGCCTCCTCGCTCGTGGCCACGATACGATAACGGGTGCGACTGGACAGCTGCTCCAAAGCCAGGCGGAAGAAATCGCTTTCATCACGATCGTCCTCGACATAAACGAGGTCGAGTACAGGATCCTGATGATGCCGCACCTCGGTAACGCCTTCCACCCAGGCGCGCAGCATGGCCTCTTCCAAAGGCTTATGATACATGGCTTTGATATGGCTGGCATCAAGCATGGACGAGCGATGGGCCGGCATGATGGGTTGGGAGGAAATCAACGCCAGCCAACAGTCTTCCTGACAGCTTTGAGCCTGCTGGAAAAGGCTATGGGCCGCATCGTTTTCAAATTCCGCGCTGCAGATCACCGCGCGAATCGCGAATTCATTCAGCAGCGCGTGAGCCTCGGCAGGCGTGGCCACGGTTTTCACAGAGCGCAGCAGGCTGTGGGATTTGAAGAACTGTTCCACCAGCGCGCGGCTCGGCGCATCATCATCCACATAAAGAAGATCGACAATGGGGGCCTGCGAGGTCAAACCGGGGAATTCAACCCAGAAACTGGCGCCCTGCCCGACTTCACTGAAAACCCCGACGCGGCCATTCATCTTGCTCGTCAATTCCTTGACCAGGGCCAACCCCAAACCTGTGCCTTCCTTGCCTTCCTGATGCTGGCCTTCAATCTGTGAGAAAAGCCGGAAAAGGCGGCCCTGATCGGCCTTGGGAATGCCGCAGCCGGTATCCGTGACGGTGATGCGGACATGGCGATTCAAAAGACTGAGCGTGACGGTGATTTCACCATCCTGAGGCGTGAATTTCAGAGCATTCGACAGGAAATTGAAGAGAATTTTTTCCAGTGAATCGATATGCCCCAGAATTTCCACCGGCCCTTCGCCCGCCCCGACCCAATCCAGCTTCAGAGTGATGCCCTTCTGCCGGCAGATCTCGCTGAAATACTGGGCGGATTCCTCAACGAAGTGCCGCACATCAATCCGCTGCAAGCGAAGATGCCCATGCGCCATGGTCAGTTTTTGAAAATCAAGGAGCTGGTTGACAAGGCGATAGAGCCTCTGACCGTGGCGGAAGGCCTGGTCCAGGTTCTCTGCAACATGCTCGTTCTGTCGCGCGGACTTGAGGCCACCTAGAATCAGCGTCAGAGGCGTCCGGAGTTCATGCGAGATATTGCTGAAAAAGCGCGTCTTCTGTTCATCGAGCTGCTGCAGTTCCTGATGCGCGCTGATGAGCTGGGTCTGCTGCTCTTCCAGCATATTTTTTTGCATCTGGAGTCTTTGGGTCTGCTGATCCACTTCGGCCTGAAGGTTCTCGGAAAGATGCTCGACGCGATCAAAGGTCGAGGCAAAGCGTCGCGCCACGGCCTGGCTCAGAGCCACGATGAAAACCAGCACACCGTATTGAACAGTATAAGGCTTGCTGACGATGTGCTGGGTGACGGCAATATCATAAAGCACCGAGACCCCAAGAAGGATACTGCCGATCAAAAGTATCCAAGCTCCATCCAGATTACGCAGGGTGGCCTTGACGATGAACCAGCAGTTGAAGATAAAGCAGGGTATGATCGAAAGCTGAAAGACCATGAGCCAGGTCGTATAGAGCTTCGTCTCTGTGAATAGCACAACCGCACAACCCAAAAGACTGAGACCCTGCAGATAGGGAAGGACGGGCCACACCTCCAGGGTCGGAAAAAAGCGCAGAAGGAACATGGCGAAGATCACCGGCGGTATGACGATCGTGAGATACTCAAGCTTATATTTGAACGCAAAGACCCATTCCGCCGGATGACTCTGCATCAGCTGATAACCATCGCCGGCTATGAAGGAACGGATGCTGAGAAGCAGGCAGTAGATCGCCAAAAGAAGGCTGGCCTTGTCCTTCCGTCGCCTTGTATAAATCATGAAATTATAAATACCGACCAGGAGCAGAGCCCCCGACGCCAAAAGATAGCTGTCATGCTCCAGGGACCACTGCTGCTGCAGACGAGGAGTCGGACCTATTTCCGGCGTTTCCCTGACACCCCCACGCGCATAATGGAAATTGGCCAGCTGAATCAGTATCACCCAGGTTTCATCGACCGCTTCCGGTTGAAACGGCACGATCATGCTTTGAATGTGAGGAATGGTGCTCGCCGCGTCCCTGCCTACAACACCCATGCTGCGAATCACCGCGCGCTGCGGACGGGATTCCTCGTAGACATAGACCTTCAGCGCACTCGCCGCCTCGGGGATGCGCACTTCATAGCCCTGCTCACGCGGTGTCAGACCTGTCAGCCTGAGGCGATAGCTGGCGAGACCCGTACCGGGCAAAGTCTCCTGAAGATGCTGGCGACTGAGCACCAGCCAATTGCCGCCGATGGGTACAAGCCCGGTAGGGCTTGGGTTCTCGCCGGGCTGCACGATACGGTCCCAGAAAAATTCCCAGCGCGTATCAAGGCTGATAGGTTCCTGATGCGTGCGGGTATAGCGCAGATCGAGCGCAGGCGCCTGCGCAAAGACATCCATCCAGGTCATGACGACAAGGATTGCGGTTAATCCAATGTGAATTGGGGACAGCACGTAAATCCACCTTTGGCCTAAAACCTTCAAAAGCTCATTCTCTTATCGGCCACCTGCCGGAGCTTGTAGAGAAAAACTTTGCCAGCTACAATGCTGCATACTTTTATCAGACAAGGCATGGCATGCGGCGACTTCCTTTGGCTTTCTTTGCAATTCTTACCGGGGCATCAGTCCTAGGCCTCGGCTTCGCATGGCTCATGAATGTCACGCTTTTTGGGCGACCTCACGGCGCTCTTCTGCAATTGATGGCAGAAACGGCCGCATCCGGCATTGACTGTGAAGCGCCTGCACAAACTCCACTTTTTCGTCAGAATGCGGACAGGGGCACTCTGCATTACATCCTGCTCGATGCCCAGGGACATATTCTGGGTCAGCACGGACATATTCCCGCGGACGAGGCAGCCGTCCGTGAGGGGCCTGCCCAGTCCCGCTGGAAAGCAGACAATCCTCTGCGCCGCGAGAGCGTGTGGGCGAAGGTGGCGAAAGTCTGCGGCAAGGACTGGACGCTTTGGGCCTGGGATCCAAAAAACGAAACCTACCGTCATCTGCTCCTGCCGCGACAGATTATTTTGGTCGTCTCCTGCAGCAGCTCCATTATCCTTGTCGTCCTTCTTGCCTATCTTTTCCTGCGAAAAAAGGGTCAGGAAGCCCGGAAGGTCCTCGCCTCGATTCGCGAGGGCGCCCTCGGCAGTCGCCTCGTGACAAGGTTCTGGGAGCCTCGCTTGTCCCTGATTATGGAATTCAATCATATGGCGGCGGCCGTCGAGGATTCCTTTTCCCGTCTGCATGAAATGGAAGAAAGGCGCGCGCGCCTCTTAAGCGAGCTCGCCCATGACGTGCGAACGCCTCTGGCCAGTGTGCGGGCCGCGGCGGAAACTTTGAGCGAATTTCATGCGCAGCTCACCCCTGGGCAGAGGCAGACGCTGCATCAAACGCTGATGCTCGATGTGCTTTATTTCCAGCGTTTGATTGATGACCTTCTGATCCTGGCCCAGATGGAAAGGCTCGATACCACAGCGCCGCAGCAGAGCACGGATCTTAGCATGATCGTGGAATCCCTCTGGCCCCGCATGACCGAGCAGTATCCCGCCCTTTCCGCGACTATGGCGTGGCCTGATCCCCGGCCAAAGACCCTGATTGTTCCCGGAGATGAGCCTTTGATTCGGCGGCTTTTGCAAAACACTCTGGATAACGCCTTTCACTATGCACAAACCTATGTCGCGCTGAGTATAGTGTGCGAAGACCGGCAGCTCACTTTGAAGATCAGCAACGACGCGCCGCCCCTTTCCCGCGAGGATCTGCAAAACTGGGGACATAAACGGCGTCAGCGCATCATGACGGAAAAAGCCGGCCAGCCGCATACCAGTTTGGGGCTGGGGTCCTCCATCATCGTCGGGGTCAGCCGTCACCTGGGGGGTGCGGCCCGGCTGGAACAGAATCATACAAGCCCCGCAGGACTTGCCCAGATCACTGTTATCATTACACTTCCCTGGTTCAATGAAAGCACCTGAATTTCCATAGTCTCGCCACAATTCCCGCCGATAATAGAGCTTGAAAAGGATCGAATCCGATTCTTATGGAGGGAAAGCCATGGTGCCCAAGGCTGTTCTTGTTTATGCAATGCCCATCTTCGTGCTGCTCATTGCCTGGGAAATGTTTCGCTATCGTAAGAGTCAAAGGACCTTCCCCTGGATGGAAGCCCTGGTATCCATGCTGATGGCCCTCACCTATGTCTTCTTCAATCAGCATTCGCAGCCCCTGCTCGCGAGCGTGAATCACTGGTTCTATAGCCTAAGGCTCTTTGAAATTCCGGCCGACACGGTCTGGGGACTCATCCTGCTTTTTTTCGCCGAGGAATTCGCCTACTACTGGCTGCACCGCTGCGGGCATGAAATACGCTGGCTCTGGGCCTCGCATAGCGTGCATCACTCGCCGAATACGATCACCTTTTCCGGGGCGTATCGCCTGAGCATCACAGGTCCGATCACGGGTCTTTTCCTGTTCTTCGTCCCGCTTTTCATCCTTGGCTTTTCACCTGTCGCCGTCGCTGGCATGTTTGCTGTGAACCTCGTTTATCAGTTCTGGCTGCATACCGACTGGATTCCCAAGCTCGGCTGGTTTGAATATGTCTTCAATACGCCGAGCCACCATCGGGTTCATCATGCCACCAATGACGCGTACATTGATCGCAACTACGGCGGCATCCTGATTATCTTCGATCGCATGTTCGGCACCTTTGCCGAGGAAAAAGCTGACGTTCCCCTGAAGTATGGTCTGATCGGCAAGGAGCCGACTCTGAATCCCCTGAAACTCTTCTTTCAGGAATGGCTGGCCATTTTCCACGACGTCGCGGCGGCCAGAAGCTGGCGGGATCGCTTTTTTCTGGCTTTTGGCCGTCCGGGATGGCAGCCTGAAACCGCGAAGGAAAGCGCGGCCTCAAGACCTTTGATGATGCGCGGCAGCACAGGAGAACCCGACATTCATGAATCGCGTCCTGCTGGTTGAAGACGATAAAAGACTCGGCGACAGCGTGAAGTCCAATCTGGAATTACGTGGCTATGCCGTGACGCTCTGCCGAACGGCGAGCCATGCGCGTGAGGCCCTGCTCAAAGAGAATTTCGCCGCGGGCGTCCTCGACATTGAACTGCCTGACGGTGATGGCATCGCGCTCTGCGAGGCCATGCGTCTTCGTGATCCTGAACTCCCTATCCTGATTATCACCGCCCGTTCGGATGAAAACACAGCCCTTGCCAGCCTCAGTGCAGGGGCCGATGATCATATCCGCAAGCCCTTTGGTCTGCGCGAGCTGGGCCTGCGCCTCGAAAAGCTGATCCAAAAACGCAGCCGCCTGACTCCTCAGCTCCGTCTGGGCGATTTGGTCCTGGATCTGGATGACAGGAAGGCCCTCTTCCGCCAGCGCGACCTTGGACTGTCCCGCAAGGAGTTTCTGCTTCTGCGTATATTTTTGGAGAACCAGGATCGACTTCTTACCCGCAGTCAGCTTGTGAATGCGATGGAAGGGGAAGAGATTCTGCAGGATCGAACCATTGATTCGCACATTTCGCACCTGCGCAAGAAACTTCAGCACGGACTTTGCGATGAAGTTTCCATTACTTCCGTTTATGGCGAGGGCTACCGCCTTCTTGTAAAAAAGTCCTGCCCTCAAGTATGAAAAAATACCTTTTCGACTGTTTGTATTAATTCGCCTTCAAAAAATCTTGAGATCTTTCTGTAAAGTCTTCATTGCACGGCCAAAGTCCCGAGCCTTTCCGCCACGAAATTTTTTTCTCACAGATGAAAATTCCAGCGCCGAAAAATGGGTATAAGCATTCAGTCGAGTCCAAACCCCAAGGGGGGCACGGCTCAGGACTTAGAGGAGACCAGACCATGAACCAGGTTTATTCGCGCCTTTGTATAGCGCTTGCCATTTCCCTGGCCTTGACGGCCTGCGGTGAATCCACTCAATTCCGGGAAATTCCCCTGGGCGACCCCATCTCTGCGGAACAAAATCCTGAGATGAGCCCGATACCAACCATCGATCAGGATAAAACGGACAAGACCAACAAGGCCGAAAATAATCCCGGCTATTCGGGTGAAGAGAATTCACCAACCGCAGGGGATGCGCCTCTGGATACGGATACTCCGGCCCAGTCGGATAATCCCGGGCAGTCGGAAACCACAGCGCCTACGGTCCGTCTTTTCACCGACTGTGAAGAGAGCCCGGAAAAAGGCATCGTGGCCAACCTCTATGAGCTTCCTGTGAATACGGCGAAGCTGCCTGACTTCAGCTCGCTTTCATCCCTGCGTACGGTTTGCCTGTCGCAGCTGAATATCAAGGATCGTCAGTTCTCGGAAGGCTTTCCTGGAGTCGAAGGACTCTTTGAATGGTTCGCCTTGGATATGCAGTTCAAGGTGAACGCTCCGAAGGCTGGTCTTTATGAATTCAGCCTCGCCGCTGATGATGGAGCCATCCTTTGGATAGATGGTGCTGAGATCATCAATAATGATGGTCTTCATGAAGTGACGACCCGCACGGCGAAGATCTATCTGACAGCGGGCCAGCACAGCTTCCGCGTGGCCTACTATCAGGGACCGCGCTGGAGGATCGCTCTGGAACTTTTCTGGAAAGTTCCCGGCAGCACGACCCGCAGCTATATTCCGGCCAGCGCCATCAGCCGGGTGGAATAAACCCCGTCCCCTTGTGGTGGACCGCTCTAGAGCTGTCCACCAAAGTCAAAGAGGAATCCCGGTTTCTTATCCACCGTATCATCGATCTTGCGATAAAGTACCGCCAGCAGATTGAATTCCAAAAAGGTGATCGGCTGCTTCCCGACCACGTCTCCACCGATCGGCAGCACGAGCCCGGCTCCCGACAGCAGCACCCGATGATCAGGCTCCATCAAACGTCCGCCATCAGCAAACACTTTAAAAAGCGAGCGGCGCGGCAGCACCAGGAAGTTGGCCGGCAGCGGCAAACGCAGGGGAGTCGACACATCCGTCGACCAGGTTTGCAGACGTCCGACCAGAGGCAGACGCGGATGATCAAGCCGCAAACGGGACTCCTCGACATCCTGCGCCTGGAAAAGCCCCCCGCGGGGCACATCGCCTTCGCGCTTGGAAACTCCGGTAAAAATCTGGCCCTGCCACTGCAATCCGGGGACCTCGCAGTTGGCCTTCAAAAGCCCGACGCTGCGCTGATAATTGAAATCCCCGCTCGGCACCCAGCTGCTCACAGCATGATCGCCGAGCAGACGCCAGCCGCAGGTTCGGCGTTTTTCGCCGGTAATCGCGACTCCAAGACTCGACGCCAGATGACTTTCATCCCGATTGCCGAGGGTTTGCTTCAGACGTTGCCGGGTATAGATATCAAGCCAGGGGGCGCCCTTGAACAATGGGCGGCGTGAAACAGTCAGACTCGTTTCCCTTTCGCCCGGCAGGGTGCGATCATCATCCTGGGACACGCGCAGGTGCAGCTTCAGGGAGTGCTCGGGTTTATTCGTATCCCACTGCAGACGAAAGCCGGTTTTTCCGGTCGCCGGTTGATAGACCAGCAGTCCCGTCAGGCCCGTGCCCACATAGCGAAAGAGCTGCCAGCCGAGCTGCAGGGAGAGTTCATTGCCGGGAAGTTTTTGCAGGAAGGGAACCCAAACGATGGTATACGCATCATCCGCCAGGGTCCGCGCCGTGCCGGGAAAAAAACTCAGCTCAGTCCACAGGCTGCTGTTATTGTAGCGATCACTATCGAAGATGCTGCGATCGGGATCTATGTTCACATGATCGACGGACGCGTAAGGAACGGGGAAAACAATGGGCCGTTCCACATCCTTCGGTTGAACATGCCGCACGATCCGCTGGCCGTCCTTGGTTTTCAGCACAACATCGACAGGTACAGCGAGTTCATTGGTAAAGGACACCCGCACGGCCGTGGCCTGCCCACCCTCAGCCCTTTCCATTCCATCCAGCTTCGCATCGGGCCAGACATCGCTTTGCCAGTAACTTAAAAGCAGCGGTGACAGAGTTTCGGGAAATTTCGAACGCAGAAGATTCAAAACATGGGCTGGCGTGAGCGGCCGTTCCACGGCCTGGCCCACGATCTCCCGCAGAAAACGGGAGAATTCTTTTCTGCCGATTTCCTTCAGAAGCACGCGCAAAGCCTGGCTGCCGCGGACGAAGGAATAAGGTGGACGCTGCAGCATATCATCCATGGATCTTTGATTTTCATCCACCAGAGCGTTATGCGACTGCATCAGGCTCAGCGTCGCCGCGAGGATATCCTGGGTCTGCGTAAAGTTCAGAAGAAACCAGGCGTCATTCTCGTCATCGGATGCGAAAAGATTTCCGTACTGCTCGGAGTCCTTCAAAAAAAGCAGTCCAAGACTTTCCGATAAACTTTGAGTCAGCCAGGCATCCTGAAGACGTCCAACCCTAACCAGATAACCAAACCACTGCTCGGCCAGCACCTTGTTCAGCTGCCAGATCTTCCAGTTGAGCCAATCCTCCTGCAGCGAGCGCATCAGAGCCTGCTGGGGCCGATTGATGAGGACCAGACCGGCGACGCTGATCGGTTCGTATTCCTCGCTGTCGATCAGCAGCAGATCTTCCGTCGGCCAGCGTCCTATGACGCCATAGTGTTCACGCAGAATGGTCTTCACTGGCCTTTGCAGTTTCAAAAACTTGTCGCTCTGCGCCAGGAAACGAAGGCGAAGGCCGTCAATTTCCGTTTCGTGCACCTTGCCGTTGCGATAAAGAACGACATAGAAATCGCGACCGCGATACTGCACAGCTGCATCCGACCCATGCCCGGGATTCAGCTGCGACCAGCCACTTGGAATCTGCATGGTGACCTCAAAGCGCGAGGCCGTCGGGAGTTCCGGAAACTCCTCGGGACCAAGCTCGGGGCACTGTGTCAGCACACGGGGATAAAAGTCACTCAGGATGCGGGGACGATCCGGCCGATCCTTCCAGCCTGGAATGCGAAGGGTATAGCCGAGTTTCAGAACGCCTTTCTGTTCCAGCGCAGGCACGCGCCAGTAGCCGGGCCTTACCTCTTCCAAAAGCTCAGGCTTCTCCCATTGAAGAGCCGCGTCAACTCGTGAGGCCTGATCACGCATCGAATACCCGGTCAGGGAATGGAGTTCCGCAGCGCGGCGAAACACAGGATCCTCAAGGGGTACGTATAGGCAGGCCCCGGGCTTCAACTCCGCATCCTCGATGGTCATGCGCACGCCAGCTTCGGATTCATAATGCAGATCGCTGTCCTGAATATTGATATGGATGCGATAGGATACCACCGCGCTTTCCAAGGCCAGTGCAGGAGTGGCCTTGAGGTAAAGACAAAAGAAGGTGAGAAGGCGAATCCATTTCATCACGTTGGGCGGTCTCTCTGGAGGCTGTAAGTTGAGCTTCCATTGTACCCGTTTCCTCGCTAGGATGGGAGCCATAAACCACAGGAGCCTTGCATGGAAAGCCGTCCCAGCCAGACGCGGGCGCAGGACCTTGTCTCTCGATTTTTCATTCTTCAATCTGTGCTTTTTCTGTTGCCTTTGGCCACGACGTGGCTGCATCCGGTTTTGCTGGGCAATGTACGCAATTCGCAGATCCTGCTTGTTTTCATTTTTATCATGATCATCGTGAAAAAAAATATCACGCTGGATGCGTTACTCGCCTGGCGCTGCCCACCCAAGTTATGGAATGCACTGGCTCTGACGAGTCTTCTCTCCTTTTTAGCAACTGGTGTGACGCACTACCTTGGGCTGCGACTGAACGGCGAAGATTTCAGCATCTTCGATTGGATGCTCTTCAACACCAATTATCGTGAATTCATGACAAGCCCTATTTGCAATATGGCTGCAGCTCTGGATGTGTGTCATCATTTCGCCATTCATCCTACGTACATCATGATCCCACTCGCCTTCCTGCATCGCATTTTCGAGGAGCCCTTGTTTCTGATCACCGTGCACAGCCTTGCGCTCTGGTCGGCTATCATTCCCCTGCGGGCCCTGGCGCGGCATTTTTTAAAGCATGATGTGCTGGTGGCGGCGGTCCTGCTGGCCTATCTCTGCAATGCCTACGTCGGTTCCATTCTGAATCATGGCTTTCACGTCGAAGTCTTTTTCGTGCCCTTTGGCCTTGCTCTGCTGCGAGCCTGGGTCGCGCGGCGGACGAACTGGTGGGTCTGGCTCCTGCTCTTCCTGTCAGTGAAAGAGGATGGGGCGCTTTATATGATAGCGATGGCACTCGCTCAGATGGTTCTGACGCCAAGGGATCGGCGATCCTATGCTCTGTTCAGCGTGAGTCTCGCTGTCCTTGCTTTGAACCTTCTTCTGGTCCAGCCTTATTTCCTTAAGGTCACGGGCGCGACCGTGCCTTCGTATCTGCGTTTTTGGGGACACCTGGGAAGCAGCAAGGGCGAAATCATTCAGACGATTCTCACGCAGCCCCTGTCGACCGTCACCATGGTGCTCAAGTCGCATTGGTATATTCTGTTCGGAGCGCTGCTCTTTGTCCCGTTCCTCAGTCCTTTGGCTTTGGCGGCCATGGCTCCTGCGCTTTTGATCTATGGCCTCTCGAATATTTCGCACATGCGCGAATACGCGACCTACTATTCAGCGCCGCTGATTCCTTTTCTATTCTTTGGTCTGGTGGAAGGAGGGCACAGGATTATGAAGAGAAACCTGCGCGTCGCCCCGCGGCTGATTCTGATCGGCACATTCCTGTTTGCGCTGACGGGCGGTGGCTATCAGAAATTTCCCCTGATAGCCTTTCAGGCCCTGTGGGATCTCTATGAAGCCAGAAATTTTCTTTGGACCCAGGCGCGGCCTTTGATCTGCGCCCAGACGCTGCTCTATCCCCATCTGCCTTATGAGTGGAGGATTCAGCCGCTCTCGACGGAGTGCATGCAGGAACCTGCGGCGCTGACTGTATTTCTACGCAACAGCCGCTATGATTCCTATCCGATCGGAGCCCGGGAATTTCTCGCCTTGCGCGCAAGCGTTCCCGGCATGAGGCTGGTCAAGGCGTGGCCGTCGGGTCTTGAGATCTATCAGACGCTGCCTTGAGGGTGCATTCACCCGAGACTGCGGCTGCGATGAAACGCGCAGACGAGCTCAGCAATCTGCGTGACGTCGGGTTCCATCTCGATCATGGTGAAATGATCGCCCTCGACGCTTTTTATTTCCAGCTGCGACATGACATCCGCCCAGCCGCAGGTACGGCTTTTCAAAGGATCCTGGCGCAGACGATCTTTCGATATGATCAAAAGGCAGGGATCCCCGTAAGGCTCGCGCTGCTTTGCATAGGACACAGCAGCCACTGACTTGGCGAGCACGCGTTGCTCCCCCATTTCTGCCAGCCTGGGGTTGTCACGAAATTGATTTAAACTGGAAAATTGCGGCAGTACTTTTTCCCGCATGCGACGCCAGAGGAAGCGAAAAAGTATCGGTGGCGGTGTGCGTAAGGCCCGCCCGATCTGGCGCCAGCGAAACAGCAGCTTGTTATTCCATTCCGGGATAATGGCATCGACCAGAACGAGCACGCTGACCGTCTCGCCCGCCGCCTTGAGTCTTTGAGCGATTTCAAAGGCGACGATGCCGGCAAAGGAATACCCAAGCAGCTGATAGGGACCATGAGGCTGCAGAGCGCGAATCTGATGCATATAGCATTCGGAAAGTCGGGCGATCGAGAGAGTTTCACTGTTGGCGTCCGTAGCGGAAAGCTCTTCCAGAGTGAACACGGCAAAAGCTGCAAAATGATCCTCAAGGCGCTGGGCCAGCACCCGATAGGCCTGGACCCCGCCCAGCATGAAGAGCTTGGATTCCATGGGACCTTTATTGAGAAGTATGGGCTTCAGTTCGGACTTTTGCCCACCGCCCAGATAGTCAAGAATTCCTTGAACCGTCGCTTGCGCAAAGAATACCTGAGGCGGAATCACCAGATCATAGGTTTCCCGAAGATCCTGAAGCAAGAGGACAGCCAGCAAAGAGTGCCCACCCTCGTCGAAAAAATTAAGATCGGTGCCAAATGTTTCCCGATTGAGAGCCCGCGCAAAGCTTCTGGCGAGTTTATCGCGCAGGGAATGGTCGTGAGGGTCGTCGACCGTTTCGCGGACCTGCGCTTGCCAGGGAAGGTCCTGGAGCGCTCTGCGATCAAGTTTACCATTCACGGTGAGGGGCATTTTATCCAGGATCAGGAGCTGCTGGGGAAGCATGGCTTCCGGTAAATGCCTGGCCAGTTTGCGTCGAAACGCTGCGATCTCGCTCTCCTGAGGCCCCACCACAACCGCTATGAGATATTCCTGCTCCCGATCTTTTTTGTGCATGAGCGCACACTGCTCGGCCAGGCCTATTTCCCGGATTGTATTTTCGATCCCGACCAGCTCGATGCGAATACCGCGCAGCTGAATCTGAAAATCCTGCCTGCCGAGCATTTCCAGGTCACCGTTGGGCTGAAGTCGCCCGATATCGCCCATGCGATAGTAGCGCTCACCCTGAAGGCTGATGAATTTATCTTTCTCCAGATCGGGACGCTTGTAGTAGCCGAGCGCCAGGCCAGGACCTGCGAAACAGATTTCACCGATCACACCCGGAGGCTGGATTGCGAGCTGGTCATTGACGATGCGAACCTTGACATCGGGAAAGCCCCGCCCAACGAGGCTTTTGGTCTGCACCGCGTGCCGCGATACGGGATAGCAGGTCCCCATGCAGCTGATCTCAGTGCTCCCATAGAGAACGTAGATTTCCGCTCGGCTGAAAATCTTTTTCATATCCTCCATGACCGAGGCCGGGACCACATCACCGCCTGACGATACATGGCGCAGGTTCGAGAGATCCACGCTGCCCGCATCCTGACGCCGAATCGTCCGAAATATGCTGGACAGGAGGCTGGGTCCGGCGTGCAGAATGGTAGCGGAGGACAGCAGCTGCAAAAGACGGGGCATATCGAGGATTTCATGTCGCTCCGCAAGGATCAGCCTCGCGCCTACGCAGAGCGGTGATATGAGATCGAAGAGACTGATGCTGAAGGTCGGGCGCGCTATGGAAATAAAAACATCGCGGTTATCAAAAGCAAAGGCCTGCTGCGCGACATGTATATAGTGAGCGAGGTTGCGTTGGCTCGCAAGCACACCCTTGGGTTTGCCCGTTGTCCCGGACGTGAAAAAAAGATAGGCCGGGTCATCCAACGAAACAGGGATGGAGGCCGCAGTTTCCAAAGGGCGGAGTGGCAAGGTATCCAGAAGAATGTGGGCTCGGGAAAAAAGACAGTTGAGGCCGCTCAGGCTGCCATGCAGAAGGACAAGATGCGGATCCGCCTGCTCCAGCATATGCTGCATATAGGCTTCAGGATGCGTGGGGTCCAGAGGGCAATAGATGGCTCCAAGCTGCCAGATACTCATAATCGCCAGGAGCAGCTCAGGGCAGGTTGGAAGGCACACACCGACGACGGCACCCCGCTTCACTCCCTTGTCGCGAAGGCACTGGGCCAGGCTCTGGCTTTTGACCAGAAGGTCTCCATAGCTGAGATGCCGATCGTTCATGCTCACCGCGATCTCTTGCGGCTGTGATCGAGCCTTTCCCAGTACGATTTCACAGATGGGAGTATGGGGATAGGACGCGTGCCCGCTATCCAAAAGCTTTTCGAGCACTTTTATGTCGTCATGAGAAAGCATGGTTTTTGATTCAGCCTCGTCAGCAGGACTTTTCCAATAGAATAGCATAGTCGAGCCTGCTTACGAATCCTGTGGAATACTTATCCCAACCTTTCCCATTCTTGACCTGTACCGAACCTTGCACTTCCTTATTCAGCCGCTTGCGCCTGGAAACCCAGGCCTTGATCCGTGGGTTTCTTCAGGGATGCGGCACTTCCCGGACTGAGGCTCACAGGGGTTTGTGCCTTCAGGAATTCCATCATCTTTTCAGCTGTATCATGACCATCCCAGAATACAAAGACTCCCGCTTCGTCTTTGCCATACTGACGAGAATCAGAAGCATAGACGCGGGTCACGCGAAGTCGCACGAGTTCCTTTTGCAGCTCAAGTGTTTCCAGAGCTTGACGCAGAGCGCCGACAGCAGCTGAAGCCCGGATGGCATTCACATTGTAGAGGTCACGAAAGTCAAACTGAGGATAGTCGTCATGCAGGCTCGCCAGCCCATCCTCCAGGGATTTTTGAACGCTCGCGTAGGCCGGGAAGGCAGCAGCCTTGCCGAGCGCATGCAAGGAACCATTGCTCAGTCGCGTCCGGGCTGCGGAATTGTCCTCAAAATTAGCATCCCGAGAAACGGCATGACCAAACGCGATCAATTGGTCGATCAGATCGCTGGCTTCATCCAGAGTTTTTGGAGCCGGGCACTGGCTCACACCGAATTCGAGGCTCACCACGCAGCCCCAGTTTTTCAGGAAGGTTTCCACATCCTGGGCGCTGCGATCCGCGAATAAAAACCCGGTGATCGGGGTCACCGACTGGGGCGGCTGCGGCATGACGCTCGGTTTGTCACCCTCGCGAACGGGACGGGTCAGGATCATGCCGCCCATATTTATTTTCACTTCGCTGTTCGCGACCGTGATGTCGAAAGCCGTGGTATTCTTTGTGCCGGCGCGGGTAGGAGTCACCCACACTCCATCGCGACTCTGCACGCACACCTTATCAGTCAGGTCATACCAGACCCCTGTTCGCCAGCCATTGAAGCCGCAACTGGAACCCTTCTGGGCCGCCTGGGCGAACAGAGTTTCATAGACATTGAGATGGGTCTGCTTCAGCGTGGTGGTCATTTCACTCTTCTGGGCCGCGTATGTCGTGATAAAACGCGCATCCATCGCGAGGCTATAGCAGCCGCTAAAACGAAAGAGCGACATGGTTTGCTGAAGATAATTATCGGTGATTTCAAGGGTCGTGGAGCTGCTGCTGCCATCCGGGTTCTCGACACACTTGGATTTCCAGACACCATTCAGACGCGCATCAGCACTGGTCGATGTAAGGTTCAACGACGCGGCCGAAGCCGTGACACGCGGCGGTTCGCTGATCAGTGGTTTTTTATCGGATGACGAATGGGAAGAACCGCAGCCGAAAGCCGCAAAGCCAAGGATGGCATAGCCGAGAGCGAGTTTATAGGGGCGCTGAACCATGATTTCTTTCTCCATTTTATACCACGTCGACTTTGCGACAATACGGGGAAGCGAAGAAGGGATGGAAGTCCCAGGGATTTATTGCATGAAGCGGGGTTTTTTCTTCCCCTTCCCTTCTCATCACGCTAGCTTAGGGGCCTTGGTTAAGGAGAAACGCCACGATGAAATGGGCAAGCAAAATCAGTGTGGGTCTTTTGGCCCTTGGTCTGCAGGCACAGGGAGAGGCCGCCTCGGCAGCTCTTCCCAATCTTCAGGAATTGAAAAAGATGGAGGCGGCTTTCGCGCCTGTGCCTTTGAATGTCGATGTGAAAGCTCTGCCGGAATCGGAAAAAAAGGCCCTCGCCTTGATTATCCAGGCCGCACAGATCATGGATGGCCTTTACCTGCGGCAGGTCTGGGCCGGCAATGAAGCGAGGCTCTTGGACCTGCTTCAGGATCAAAGTGAACTCGGCCGTGCGCGGGTCCGCATGTTCGCGCTTTATAAAGGCCCCTGGATCCGTCTGGAAGAAAATCGGCCCTTCCTGCCCGCCGTTCCTGAAAAGCCGAAAGAGGCCAACTTCTATCCCGCTGGGACCAGCAAGCAGGATATTGAAAACTGGATCAAGGGTTTGAATCCAGCTGACAAGGAAGCCGCACAGGGCTTCTTCACCGTCGTTCGAAGGGATGCCCAGGGTAAATTCGCGAGCGTCGGCTATCACATCGAATATCAAAAGGAACTGGCGCTGGCGGCGGATTATCTTTTGAAAGCGGCTGCCGTCACAACGCAGCCGACGCTGAAAGAATTTCTGACTCTGCGGGCCAAAGCCTTTCAGACCAATGATTACTATGACAGCGAAGTGGCCTGGATGAAGCTCGATGCCAGCGTCGAACCCACCATCGGGCCTTACGAGGTTTATGAAGATGAGTGGTTCAATGCGAAGGCAGCGTTTGAAGCCTTCGTGACCATTCGCGATGAAGCGGAAACGGCCAAGCTCGCGAAGTATGAAAGAGAGCTGCAGGATCTGGAAAACAAACTCCCGATTGATCCCAAGTATAGAAACCCCAAGCTCGGCGCCCTGGCTCCGATCAAGGTCGTGAATTCGATCTATAGCTCAGGCGATGCGAGTCACGGCGTGCAGACGGCCGCTTTCAATCTGCCGAATGATGTCCGCGTATCCAAGGCGATGGGCACCAAGCGGACGATGCTGAAGAATATTCAGGAAGCCAAGTTTCAAAAAATCCTGATCCCGATCACCAAGGTCGTCCTTTCCCCCGCGGATCAGAAAGCGGTGACCTTCGATGCCTTCTTCACGCATATACTGATGCATGAAGTGATGCACGGACTCGGGCCGCACAATGTTCACGAATCGAAGGACAATACTTCGGTCAGGACAGCGCTGCAGGACAGTTATTCAGCCATAGAAGAAGCGAAGGCTGATATCTCGGGACTCTGGGCCATGCAGCAGCTGATTGATAAAGGCGTGATGGATAGAAAATACGAATCCTCGATGTACATCACCTTCCTCGCGTCCGCTTTCCGCTCCATTCGCTTTGGTTTGAATGAAGCGCACGGCAAGGGCATCGCTTTGCAGCTCAATACGCTTTTGGATGCGGGCGCCTTCACCGTGGATAAGAAGGGTCTTTTCTCGGTGAACAACGCCCGCATCAAGGAAGCGGTCAGCAAACTCACGGGCGAGCTGATGGAACTGCAGGCCCGCGGGGACTATGCGAAAGCCCAGGAGATGCTGAAGCGCCTGGGCGTCGTGCGGCCTGAAGTCAAAGCCGCGCTGGATCGTTTGAAGGGAACTCCGGTGGACATTGCCCCGCAATTCGTCACCGCGTCCCAGTTGATACAGCAGTACGGTCAGTAGGAGCCAACTGGAAATCAACGTTCCGAATCACGCCTTGATAGCTGAAGGGTGATTCATAGCGTTCGGAAACAGGCCCCCCGGAATCCTCGCCGACATCGAAGGTATCGTACTGGGAGTAAACAGCTGGTGTGGTCTGCGGGATATCGCGCTCACCCAATGGTTGTAGGTGGTTCGCGAACCGAGTTCATTCATATGTTCCAGGTTCTCCTCGAAATTCTCCGGCAGCGCATTGAAAATGCGGGCTTCATTGTAGCTGCCTTCCAGCCCGCCTTCCCCGCTGGCCCCGTTGTCCGAGGTAATGATGATGATGGTGTTATCCATCCTGCCGCTTTTTTCCAGAGCGGCCAGCAGCCTGCCGAATTCCTGATCGGTGTGATCAAGATAACCGGCGAAGGTCTCCTGCATCCTGCTGTAAAGGCGCTTTTCATCGGCATTCAGCTCATCCCAGGCTTTGATATCCTTGGGTCTCGGCGCGAGCTGGGTATCCTGGGGCACGATGCCGGCGAGCTTCTGACGAGCCAGCTCCTCTTCCCGCACGCGATCCCAGCCCTGATCAAAACGGCCCTTATACTTATCAATGAAAGACTGCGGCGCATGATGCGGGGCGTGCATCGCTCCTGTCGCATAATAAAGGAAGAAGGGCTTGTCCGGGCTATGACTCGTCTCCTGCTGCAGCCATGCAATAGCCTGATCGGTCATGTCCGTTGTGAAATGATACTCCGGACGACCCGCAGCCGGTGTCAGAGGTTTGCCGTTGTCCCAGACCAGTGGTTCCCACTGGGACGCATCACCCGCCATGAATCCATAAAAGCGCTCAAAGCCGAGCCCCATCGGCCAAAGATCAAACGGACCGTCGGGCCGCACCTGATCCACGGGCGTATTATGCCACTTGCCAAAGGCAGCCGTCGCATACCCGCTGTGCCGCAAGGATTCCACCAAAGACCACTTGTCCTTCGGAATATGGCTCGTGTAGCCAGGCTCGTCCGTCTGCAGTTCAACGATGACGCCTGTGCCTACGGAGTGATGGTTGCGACCTGTCAGCAGAGCAGCGCGTGACGGTGAGCAGAGAGCCGTGGTATGGAAATTGGTGTAGCGAATGCCCATCCTCGCTATGCGATCCATATGAGGTGTTTCCGTAATGCCTCCGAAGGATCCAAGCTGAGCAAAGCCCACATCATCCAGCATGAAGATCAGAACATTGGGCTGGGAAGGAGCCTGATCCGGCGACGGAGCGGCTGCGGACAGGGGCTGGACCAGAACCGATAGACCCATGACCAGCATGGGCCTCATAGGGATTTTAATCATGACTCACCTCATTGATTAGGATCAGGAAGCTGATTTCACGCAGCGAAAACCGACATTCGAACCTGCGCTATCCACGGCGCCCTTGCCCCGTGATCCCACGAGGTAACGTGTGCAATAGCGATCACTGCAAAGAAAAGATCCGCCGCGCTGAACGCGTTTCTGTGTATTGGGTTCACTCGGATCCACACTGGAATCGGGGCCTTTCGGATTGTGCACAACGCCCTGGGCGGCATCGCGGGCATAGGTATCCGGTCGGTACCAGTCTGCCGTCCACTGCCAGACATTGCCGCTGATATCGTAAAGCCCATAGCCATTCGGCGGAAAAGAGCGGACAGGGGACGTGCGGGCAAAGCCATCGTCCAGGGTATTCTCACTCGGAAATTTTCCCTGCCAGATGTTGGCCGGCCAACGGCCTCCTGGTTTCAGTTCATCACCCCAGGCATAGCGTTTCCCCTTGAGCCCACCACGCGCGGCATATTCAAATTCCGCTTCGGTCGGCAGGCGTTTGCCAGCCCATTGGCAGTAGGCTGCGGCATCGCTGTAAGCGATATGAACGACGGGATGATCCCATCGTTCGTTAATCTGCGTTGAAGGACCCTCGGGATGCTGCCACGAGGCGCCAGCCACATAGCTCCACCACTGCAAGGCATCGTCGAGCGTGTCCACTCGATCAGGAGGCGTAAACACAGCCGAGCCTGAAACCAATTTCTCCGGGGGAACATCGGGATAATCCTTCGGCTGAAGCGGGCGTTCCGCCACTGTCCGATAGCCGGTCTTCGCTGCAAACCCTTTAAAATCCCGGTTGGTGACTGGCGTCTGATCCATCCAAAAACCGGAAAGATGAACGGTGTGCAAGGGGAGCGCGTCGCTCAGCTGACAGTTCCTGCAGCCCATTTCAAAACGCCCTTCCGGAATCCAGACCATGCCCGCTTCCCTCGGCTTCCCGACCTTATGGCCGTTGCCAGCGGCGGAAAGAAGGACGATGCTTCCCAAGACGAGAAGGCTGTGTCTACGCATGGTGTTGACCTCTCGCTCTTGACTCAAGTCAATGACTGACCTTCACATCGGCCTTGGACCTGGCAGGAGACTCGCAAAGACTCCGGGATTTTTGCGCCTCGTTTCTGGCGAGGAAACCATAACCGGGACGAACGATGGCCGTGCGTGAGGCCGCGACCACAGTCCCTCCATAAGGTCCTTGCGCGACCACAGCCGTGCGCCTTGCCACCAAAGCGGATGCTGAGTTGCACCAAAGGCCTGAAGACAGGACGAGGCTCAGAAGGGCAAAATATCGTGTTTTCATAAAGGCATCCTCTCTTTATTCAGCGCATTAAAATGTGGAGCGGAACGTTCCCGGCGCAAAGGGAACCAGAGAGGCTCCTTCAGGGATTTGTGCGACGAACATGCTGTCGGCGATCTCGGTATTGAACTTCCACTCGCCGAAGGTGACTTCATACTCCGGCGCCTGGCTCAGGCTGCGGGTCGTGATCACGGATTTACAGATGAAGGTGTTGTCCCCCTGGGAAAGCCAGAGCTGCCAGTCAGCCAGCGGCGTGCGCACAGCGATATGCTCGCAATTACGACCGGCGATGCGACTCGTTCCGATATAGCGGGCTTTCTGCACGCTCTTCAGCGCCAGTTCACTCAGATCGCTGAGAAAGAGATCCGCCAGCGGGGCTTCAATATTCAAGCTGCCGAGTTTCGCCACGAGATCATCAATATCGCCAGCAAGATTTTCCTGAGCGTACTTTTTCTGAACCGGCTCGATGACGGTCAGGGATTTTCCGTCAAAGTAGGCTCTTTGATTCTCGTCACCGCTCTTGGTCGCGAAGATTTTGTCGGGACGCTTGAAGCGGACTTCCATCCGAAATGTTTTCTTGATCTTGAACTCATCCACAGGCTCGATTTCATCCAAGGTCGCAACCGCGTTCACGGAAATGCTCTGGGCCGATTCCAACCGGTCTGTGGCTTTTTTCAAAAGCCCGATAGCGCGGTCGTACGAAGCATCGGCCCATACCTGAGTGGAAACCATAAGCAAAGCTGTACCGGTGATAAAAGTCTTCATCATAGAAATTTTTCACTCCATACAAAAGCGTTCACAGGTTCTGTGTCTTTGTTCGGTTTTCTTACAACGCGCATTTTTTTTCGAAATTGGAATTGTTACCCGCTGGTGTTAACCCGGGGTGAATCACGCCCTCAAAGATCGATTAATTTATTTGTTAAGGGATGGCTCAGGCCGGTCCGCGCAGGCGCGTGCTTTTCATCAGGCGACTGATGATGTTGACGAGATTTTGTTTTTTGATGGGTTTGACGAGATAGGAATCACAGCCGGCTTGAATCGCGGCATCAATATCGGTCTGCAGGACGGAGGACGTGAAAGCGATGACGAAGGCCCGCGGCAGGTGTTCGTTGTGTTCGTGCTGACGAATGAGCTGCGTCGCCTCGATGCCGCCCATGACCGGCATATTGAGGTCCATGAGGACGATATCGAAATGCCCATTTTTATAGGCTTCGACGCCCTTCTGCCCGTCTTCGGCGAAGGTGAGTTTCCAGGGGAACGATTTGAGATAGATCTGGACCAGGTCGTGGTTGTCCTCGGAGTCATCAACATAAAGGATGCTGAGCGGACGATCGGCTCTTTCATCCAGAGCGGGTGCCGGGGCCTGGCCTTTTTTCCAGCTCACGAAAAAGCGCGTGCCGTTGCCCAGCTGACTCTCGACTTCCAGCTTGCCTTGACTCAGGCTGATGAATTCGCGACACAGCCCGAGTCCCAGGCCGGTGCCCCGTTCATCCTTCGTGCCTTTCTCGGTGAACCAGCCGTCTCTTTGAAAGAGCTTGTCTATGTGCACGGGTGCGATGCCCACACCGTTGTCCTCGATCATCATCAGAATTTTGTCGCGATCGTCGGTCGCGCGGCAAAGGATGTAGCCTTCTTCCGAACGCGTGAACTTGATGGCATTGGCGACGAGGTTGCGAATGACCGTGGACACCATCATGCGGTCGGCGTGGACCCAGATGTCGGG